>JBHJND010000358.1:0-6809 GCA_048497655.1 Caballeronia novacaledonica | reverse complement strand
GCCTCGAACCTGCACCTGTGGAGCCGCGCGCAGGAAGCCAAGCGGCGGGGCGCGAAGCTCATCGCGATCGACCCGTACCGCTCGCTGACCGCGGAGAAGTGCCATCAGCACATCGCGCTGATGCCCGGCACCGACGGCGCGTTCGCGCTCGGCGTGATCCACGTGCTGGTGCGCGAAGGCTGGCTGGACCACGACTACATCGAGCGCTACACGCGGGGTTTCGAGCAGCTGGCTGAACGCGCGCGCGCCTTCGATCCGGACCGCGTCGCCGCGCTGTGCGGCATCCGAGCGGACGAAGTCACGGCGTTCGCGCGCGACTACTGGGAAACGCGGCCGGCGGCGATCCGGCTGAACTACGGCATGCAGCGCACGCGCGGCGGCGGCAACGCGGTCCGCGCGGTGGCGAGCCTGCCGGCGCTCGCGGGCCACTGGCGCGATCCGGCGGGCGGGTTGCTGCTGTCGACCAGTGGCGCCTTTCCTGTCAATGAGGCCGCCCTGTACCGTCCGGACCTGCTCGCGGGACGCCGCCCGCGCACCGTCAACATGTCGACGATCGGCCGCGACCTGCTGGCCGCTGAGCCTCCGATCGACGCGCTGATCGTCTACGACAGCAACCCGGTGGCGGTGGCGCCGGACTCGCGCACGGTGGCGGCGGGCTTCGCGCGCGAGGACCTGTTCACGGTGGTGCTCGAGCACTTCCGCACCGACACCGCCGACTACGCCGACTACCTGCTGCCGGCCACCACGCAGCTCGAGCACCTCGACGTGCACAAGTCCTACGGCCACCTGTACGTGCTGGCCAACAACGCGGCGATCGAGCCGCTCGGCGAGGCGCTGCCCAACAGCGAGATCTTCCGCCGCCTGGCGGCGAAGATGGGCTACGCCGAGCCGTGCCTGGCCGAGACCGACGAGCAGCTCGCCGCGCAGGCGTTCAGGCGCAGCGGCGCGACGGCGAACTTCGACTGGGAGCGGCTGAAGCAGGCCGGCTGGCAGCGGCTCGACGTGCCGCAGCCGTACGCGCCCTTCGCCCAGGGCGGCTTTCCGACGCCGAGCGGCCGCTGCGAGTTCCGCTCGCAGGCGCTCGCCGATGCCGGCCTCGACCCGCTGCCCGGCTACGTGCCGCCGCACGAGGGCGCGGACAGCGCGGCTGCCGCGCGCTATCCGCTGGCGATCATCTCGCCGCCGGCGCGCAACTTCCTGAACTCGACCTTCGTCAACGTGAAGAGCCTGCGCGACACCGAGGGCGAGCCGACGCTGCAGATCCATCCGCAGGATGCGGCGGCGCGCGGCATTGCCGACGGCGAGCGGGTCCGCGTCTTCAACGACCGCGGCGAATTCGCGCTCGCGGCGCGCGTGACCGACCGCGCCCGGCCGGGCGTGGTGGTGGCGCTGTCGATCTGGTGGAAGAAGCTCGCCGCCGATGGCCGCAACGCCAACGAGGTCACCAGCCCGGCGCTCACCGACATCGGCCGCGCGCCGACCTTCTACGACTGCCGGGTCGAGGTCGCGCGCGCCGTGCCAGCGCGCGGCTGACGCGGCCTGCCTTGTGCGATCGGCCGGCGGCGGCGATGATCCGCCGACTCCGGGCCCGGCGACTTCGATGCACGACGCTTTCCTGCACCGCCGCAGCTTCTGCCGCCTCGCACTGACGCTGGCGGCGGCGCCGCTGGCGCGCGTCGAGGCTGCCGACGATGCCGGCAGCACTTTCGGCCGCTGGGTGCATGCGGTAGCCGCCTTCGGACCACCCAGGTACGGACCGGAGTTCACCCATTTCGAGTACGTCAACGCGCGTGCGCCGCGGGGCGGCACGCTGCGGCTGCGCAACCCGGACCGCCGCACCAGCTTCGACAAGTTCAACCCCTTCACCACGCGCGGCAACTCGCCGGCCGGCATCCTGATCTGGATGGTCGAGGGGCTGGCCCACCTGGCGCAGGACGAACCGTCGACGATGTATGCCCTGCTCGCCGAGGCGATCTTCGTCGAGCCGGACCTGTCGTCGGTGTCGTTCCGCATCCGGCCGCAGGCGCGCTTTTCCAACGGCGAGCCGGTCACGCCGGCCGACGTCGTGCACAGCTTCGCCACCCTGTCCGGCAAGGAGGCGGCGCCGGGCTACCAGACGGCGCTGGCGGGCATCGAGCGGGCGGTGGCGGTCGATCCGCGCACCGTGCGCTTCGAACTGCGCGAGAAGACCCGCGACCAGCTGTTCCTCGCCGGCACGATGCCGGTGTTCTCGCGCAAATGGGGCGAGGGGAAGAAGTTCTCCGAGGTGACGGACGAGTACCCGATCACCAGCGGCCCGTACCTGATCGACAGGGTCGACATGCCGCGGCGCATCGAGTTCCGCCGCAACCCGGAGTACTGGGGCCGCGATCTGCCGGTGCGGCGCGGCCACTTCAACTTCGACCGCGTCGTCTACCGCAACTACGCCGACATGGCGGTGTCGCGCGAGGCCTTCAAGGCGGGTGAGTTCGACCTGTTCAAGGAGTACGGCGCCCGATCCTGGGTGCGCCAGCACAAGGGTGTGAAGTGGGACGACGGCCGCATCGTCAAGCGCTCGTTCGTCACCGGCTTCGGCCAGCTGATGCAGGCTTACATCATCAATCTGCGCCGACCGCTGTTTGCGGACATCCGCGTGCGCGAGGCGCTGGTCTACACCTACGACTTCGAGACGCAGAACAAGACCGGCCAGTTCAAGCGCGCCAACAGCCTGTTCAACAACACCGAGTTCGCCGCCGAGGGCAGGCCGGCGCCGGGCGAGCTGAAGCTGCTCGAGCCGTTCCGCGCCCAACTGCCGCCGCGCGTGTTCGGGCCGGCCTTCGTCGCGCCGCGCACCGACGCCGACCCGAACGCCCTGCGGCGCAACCTGCTGCAGGCGCGCTCGCTGCTCGAGCAGGCCGGCTGGAAGCTCGACGCCGGCGGCACGCTGCGCAATGCCGCCGGCGAGCCGTTCGAGTTCGAGTACCTGTCGCCGCGCGAGGGCGGCATGCCCGACTGGCAGGCGCTGCTGAAGAAGCTCGGCATCACGATGAAGGAGCGGGTGGTCGACTTCGCGCTGTACCGCACGCGGCTGCAGAAGTACGACTACGACATGGTGGCGATCGCCGGCGGCGACTTCACGCTGCCGGACGCCTCTGCGCTGGCGGCGATCCTCGGCTCGAAGTCGGCCGACGAGGAGGGCAACAACAACTTCCGCGGCGTCAGGAGCCCGGCGGTCGACGCGCTGATCGCGGCCATCGGCCGCGCCGAGACGATGGGCGAGCTGCGCGACGCGTCGCGCGCCCTCGACCGGGTGGTGACCTGGAGCTTCTTCCAGATCCCCGACCTGTACAACAACCTGGAGAACGTCTCCTTCTGGAACCGCTTCGGCATCCCGGCGGTGCAGGCGAAGTTCTTCAGCACCGACACCTACTTCTCGGCGCTCAACGAGTTCGGGCCCTGGCCGCTGTGGACCTGGTGGCTGAAGGAACTCGAGGGCAAGGCCTGAATGCTCGCCTACGTCCTGAAGCGGCTGCTGCTGATGGTGCCGACGCTGGTCGGCGCGCTTACCGTCACCTTCGTCGTCATGCAGTTCGTGCCCGGCGGGCCGGTCGAGCAGGTGCTGGCCGAGGCGAAGGCCGGCCCCGGCGAGACCAGCCTGTACAAGGCCGGCCGCGACCTCGACCGGCAGCGGCTGGACGAACTGAAGAAGCTCTACGGCTTCGACAAGCCGGCGCACGTGCGCTACTTCGAGATGCTCGGCAGCTTCGCCCGCTTCGACCTGGGCCGCAGCTTCCTGCAGAACAAGGACGTCTGGCAGCTGATCAGGGAGAAGCTGCCGGTGTCGATCTCGCTCGGCATGTGGACCTTTCTGGTCAGCTACCTGATCAGCATCCCGCTCGGCGTGGCCAAGGCGGTGCGCGAGGGCACGCGCTTCGACGTCGTGACCAGCTTCTTCGTGCTGTTCGGCTACGCCATCCCGGGTTTCGTGCTCGGCATCCTGCTGATCGTGCTGTTCGCCGGCGGCACCTTCTTCGACTGGTTCCCGCTGCGCGGGCTGACCTCCGACAACTGGGAGGAACTGTCGTGGCCGGCGCGCATCGCCGACTACTTCTGGCACCTGGCGCTGCCGCTCACCTGCCTCGTGCTCGGCAGCTTCGCGGTGACGACGATGCTGACCAAGAACACCTTCGTCGAGGAGATGCGCAAGCAGTACGTGCTGGTGGCGCGCGCCAAGGGGCTGTCCGAGAAGCGGGTGCTTTACAAGCACGTCTTCCGCAACGCGCTGATCCCGCTGGTCACCGGCTTCCCGGCCGCCTTCATCGGCGCCTTCTTCGCCGGCTCGGTACTGATCGAGACGCTGTTCTCGCTCGACGGGCTCGGCCTGCTCGCCTTCGAGAGCGCGGTGCGCCGCGACTATCCGGTGGTGCTGGGCTCGCTGTACCTGTTCACGCTGATCGCCCTGGTCGTCAAGCTGGTGTCCGACCTGCTGTACGTGGTGATCGACCCGCGCGTGCAGTTCGGCGCCGCCAGCCGGTGAGGCCGCGACCTTGAGCGCCCAGACCGCCTCCGCCGCCGCCGACGTCGCCGCCGCCGCGCCGGCGCCGCCGCACGCCTCGCCCAACCAGCGCGCCTGGGCGCGCTTCCGGCGCAACCGGCTCGGCTACGCCTCGCTGTGGATCTTCCTCGTGCTGCTGGTGCTCGCCACGCTGGCCGAACTGCTGAGCAACGACCGGCCGATCGTCGCCCGCATCGACGGCCGATGGCACGCGCCGATGTTCGCCAACCCGCCTGAGGCCGCGCTCGGCGGGGACTTCGCCACGCCGACCGACTGGAAGGACCCCTTCGTCGCCGAACTGCTGGCGCGCGACGGCAACTGGGCGCTGCGCACCGTCAACCCGCACTCGGCCACCTCGGTCGACTACTTCAGCCCGGCGCTGCCGCCGTCGCCGCCGGGCGGCGAGAACTGGCTCGGCACCGACGGCTACGGCCGCGACATGGCGGCGCGGCTGCTTTACGGATTCCGGGTCAGCATCTGGTTCGCCATCGCGCTGACCTTCACCGGCACGCTGCTGGGCGTCGCCGCCGGGGCGCTGATGGGCTACTTCGGCGGCCGGGTCGACCTGACGCTGCAGCGGGCGGTGGAGATCTGGGGCGCGGTGCCGGAGCTGTACCTGCTGATCATCTTCGCCTCGATCTTCGAGCCTTCACTGCTGCTGCTGCTCGTCCTGCTGTCGCTGTGGGGCTGGATGGGCCTGTCGGACTACGTGCGCGCCGAGTTCCTGCGCAACCGCAGCCTCGACTACGTGCGGGCGGCGCGGGCGATGGGGCTGTCGAACCGCCGCATCATCCGGCGCCACCTGCTGCCGAACTCGATGACGCCGGTGATCACCTTCCTGCCGTTTCGCATGAGCGCGGCGATCCTGGCGCTGACCTCGCTCGACTTCCTCGGGCTGGGCGTGCCGAGCAGCGTGCCGTCGCTCGGCGAACTGCTCAAGCAGGGCAAGGCGAACCTCGACGCCTGGTGGATCATCGTTCCCACCTTCGTCGTGCTGGTGGCGACCATGCTGCTGCTCACCTTCATCGGCGACGCGCTGCGCGACGCCTTCGACACCCGCAAGTCATGAGCGCGCAAGGCCGTTCCGAAGCGCTCGTCCCGCAGCGCGAAGCGCGGAGGCTGAACCCGTGACCCCTGCGCCGGCCCTGCTCGAACTCGACCGCCTGACGGTGCGCTTCGGCCGCGCCGCGGTGGTCGACAGCGTGTCGCTGTCGATCGCACGCGGCGAGAAGTTCGGGCTGGTCGGCGAGTCCGGCTCCGGCAAGTCGATCACCGCGCTGTCGGTGCTGCGGCTGGTCGACGCTGCCGAGACCACGGGACGGATCCTGTTCGAGGGCGAGGACCTGCTCGCAAGGTCGGAGCGGCAGATGCGCGGCCTGCGCGGCGCGGCGATCTCGATGATCTTCCAGGAGCCGATGACGGCGCTCAATCCGCTGTACACGGTCGGCAACCAGATCGCCGAGGTGCTCGAGCTGCACGAGGCGCTGCGTCCGAACCAGGCCCGCGCGCGCGCCGTCGAGCTGCTCGCCCGCACCGGCATTGCCGAGCCGCAGCGGCGTGTCGACGCCTATCCGCACCAGCTCTCGGGCGGGCAGCGGCAGCGGGCGATGATCGCGATGGCGCTCGCCTGCCGGCCGAAGCTGCTGATCGCCGACGAGCCGACCACCGCGCTCGACGTCACCGTGCAGGCGCAGATCCTCGCCCTGCTCGACGACCTGCAGCGCGAGATGGGGATGGCGATCCTGTTCATCACCCACGACCTGGCCCTGGTGCGCTGTTTTACCCACCGCGTCGGCGTGATGGAGCGAGGCAGGCTGGTCGAGGTCGGCCAGACCGCCGAGGTGTTCGACCGCCCGCGCCACCCGTACACGATCCGCCTGGTCGGCAGCCGGCCCGAACGCGAGGTCGGCACCGCGGATTCGGCACAGCCGGTGGTGCTCGCCGGCGACGGCATCCGGGTCAGCTTCCCCGTCCACGGCAGCGGCTGGTTCCGCCGCAAGAGCTTCGACGCGGTGCGCGGCGCGGCGCTGCAGCTGCGGCGCGGCGAGACGCTCGGCATCGTCGGCGAGTCGGGCTCGGGCAAGACCACGCTGGGCATGGCGCTGCTGGCCCTGCAGCCGATTGCCGCCGGCCAGATCTGCTTCGACGGCGGGCGGATCGACAACGCCGACCGGCTGCGGCTGCGCGCGATGCGCCGGCACATGCAGGTGGTGTTCCAGGACCCGTTCGCCTCGCTCAGTCCGCGCATGACGATCGAGCAGATCGTCGGCGAGGG
>JBHJND010000357.1:0-4756 GCA_048497655.1 Caballeronia novacaledonica | reverse complement strand
CATCGCCGTGGCGATCGTCGCGCAGGCCGTGTGGACGATGGCCCGCTCGCTGTGCGCCGACTGGCGGCGCCGGGCGCTGGCGGTGCTGGCGGCGCTGCTCGCCTTCGCCCTGCCTTCGGCGCTCGGGCAGGTCGGCGCAATCGCGGCCTGCGGAGCGCTCGGCCGGCTGCTGCTCACGCTGCCGCATCGCGAGTCCGTCCCCCACCGCTCCTTCGGTGTTTCGACGACCACGGCCGCGGCGTCGCTGGCACTGTTTGCCCTGCTGCTGCTCGGCCTGCCGCTGGCGGCGGCGGCCACTGCGTCGCTGTTGCTGCAATATCTCGACGGCTTCTGCCGCGCCGGCGCGCTGGTCTTCGGCGGCGGCCACGTCGTGCTGCCGCTGCTGCAGTCGGTCGTGGTGCCGGGCGGCGCTGTGAGCAACGCCGACTTCCTCGCCGGCTACGGCGTGGCGCAGGCGGTGCCGGGGCCACTGTTCACCTTCGCCGCCTATCTCGGCGCGGTGATGAGCGGCCCGCTGACCGGCTGGCTCGGCGGCCTGGTGTTCCTGGCGGCGATCTTCCTGCCGGGGATGCTGCTGGTCGTCGGCGCGCTGCCATTCTGGGATGCGCTTCGCAGCCGCGACGGCATCGCCTCGGCGATGGCCGGCATCAACGCCGGCGTGGTCGGCATCCTCGCCGCGGCGTGGGTCGACCCGGTGTTCACGAGCAGCGTTCACACGGCCGCCGACCTGCTGCTCGCCCTGGCGTGCTTCGGACTGCTGCTCTTCGCGCGCCTGTCGCCGGTGTGGGTGGTCGGCCTGGCCGCGCTGGCGGTATCGATCATCGCCGACTGAGCCGGCAGCAGCCGCGCCGCGCGCCCCCGCGCCGGCGCGGATCCCGCGCCGGCGCGAATCCGCATCGGGCGAACGGCGTAGCGGCCCTTGAGATCGATCAAGAGCGGCGCTGCTCGCTAGGCCGTGCGGACGAGGCCACGGGACTTGGCAGGAGCAATCCGCTCGATACCCTGCCGGGTATGGCGCGAACGACCCCAAGAAGGCGCCATCAACCAGGGAGGATTCATGAGAGTGCTTTCAACCGCTGCCCTGCTCGGCGCCTCGCTGCTGGCGAGCGCTGCCTGGGCGCAGACCGCGACACCGCCGGCAGGACGCCTGCTGGCGTCGAACTGCTTCCAGTGCCACGGCACCAACGGCGTCGGACCCGGCTTCGACACCATCGCCGGCAAGTCGGTCGACGAGATCTACAACAACCTGCGCGAGATGAAGTCGGAGACGCCGGGCAACGACATCATGAAGGCGCACGCCCGCGGCTACACCGACGAGCAGCTGCGGCAGATCTCGGCGTACCTGTCGCAGCAGCGCAGCTCGTCGAGCAGCAGCAACTAGGGAGGCGGCGATGAAGACCCAGGAAGACGACAAGGCAATGCTGATCCGCCGCCGGCTGCTGCAGGCAGCGGGCTGGGGCTCTCTCGGCGCCATGCTGCCGATGCTCGGCTGCGGCGGCGGCACGGCGGAAGACGGCGGCGTGAGCTTCGCGCAGGGCCGCTCGACGCGGACGACCGGCACGAGCACGACGGCACTGACCGGCAGCGGCCCGAGCGGCCGCGTGGTGGTGGTCGGCGGCGGCATGGCCGGCGCGGCGGTCGCCAAGTACCTGCGCCTGTGGGGCGGCAGCGGCGTGTCGGTGACGCTGGTCGAACGCAGTGCCAGCTACACCTCGAACATCATGAGCAACCTGGTGCTGACCGGCCAGCGCACGCTCGGCTCGCTGCAGTACAAGTACGACACTCTCGTCAGCCGCTACGGCGTCAGCCGGCTGCAGGCGGAAGTTACCGGCATCGATCCGGTCAACCGGAAGGTGACGCTGTCCTCGGGAGGCACGCTGGCCTACGACCGGCTGGTGCTCGCGCCGGGGGTGGAGTTCATCTACGAGCAGGGTGTCGGCATCCCGGGGCTGGAGTCGGCGGCCGCGCAGGCCAAGGTGCTGCACGCCTGGCAGGCCGGCGACCAGACGACCGCCCTGCGCAAGCAGATCACCGCCATGCCCAGCGGCGGCGTCTTCGTGCTGACCATCCCCGCAAAGCCCTACCGCTGCCCGCCCGGCCCCTACGAGCGCGCCTGCCTGGTGGCCGACTGGCTGAAGAAGAACCGGCCCGGCTCGAAGGTGATCATCCTCGACGCCAACCCCGGCATCACCGCCGAGGTGCACTCGTTCACCGACGCCTTCATGAACGTGCACGCCGGCGTGACCGAGTACAACGCGAACGTCGTCATCCACGGCATCGACACCTCGACGATGACGGTCGACACCAACCTCGGCAAGATCAAGGCCAACGTCATCAACGCCATCCCGCCGCACCGCGCCGGCCGCGTGGTGACCGCCGCCGGGCTGGCCGACCAGGGTGGCCGCTGGGCGAGCGTCAACCAGCTGAGCTACGAGTCGAAGGTGGCTGCCGGCATCCACGTGATCGGCGACTCGGCCGGCACCGCGCAGCCGAAGGCCGGCCACATCGGCAACCAGCTCGGCAAGGTCTGCGCCGACGCGATCCTGCGCGGCTTCGGCGGGCTACTGCCCGATCCGTCGCCGGTGACCAACTCGGCCTGCTACTCGCCGATCACCATGGACACCGCCTCCTGGCTGACCGCGGTGTTCGCCTACAACCCGGACACGCAGGCGATGGCCGCGGTGGCCGACTCGTTCCGCGAGGCCGCCGCCCGCGACGGCGGCAACTTCAGCAACATGGGCAAGTGGTTCAACGCGCTGATGAGCGAGACCTTCTCGTAGGCCGGCATCGGCGGGCGGCGCCGCCATCCTCCCCGGCGCCGCCGGGCGCAGGCGATCCGCGGGCGATCAGAGCAGCTCGATCGTTCGCGGGTCCGCCTCGCCGACGAAGTACTTCCCCAGCGCGCGGGTGAAGAGCCTCTCGCCGGTGGCCTGCGCGAACAGCGTCATGCACGAGCGGAACTTCAGGTCGTCCGGCGGCCCGAAGATCTCGTGCGCGCTGCGCCCGTCGACCGCCAGCACGAGGTCGGTGCACTCGCGCAGTCGCGGCCCGAGCAGCGGGTGCGCCCAGTAGGCCTGCGCCTCGGCCAGGGAAGCGATGCCGTAGTGCTGCGCGGTGGCGCTGCGACCGAGCCCCTTCAGCTGCGGGAAGACGAACCACATCCAGTGGCTTCGCTTGCAGCCGGCGGCGAGCTCGGCACAGACCTGCGGATAGACGCTTCGCTGGGCGTCGACGAAGCGCTGCAGCTCGAAGGGATCGGTCATCGCGTGCCGGCCGGCGGGCTGCCGCGTCCCCCGAGAAGGAAGAGCGGCCGCGGTCAGCCGCGTCGCTGCAGGGCCTCGACGATCTTCTCGCAGCGGCCGCGGTCGCGCGCTTCGGCCACGCCGGGCGTGGCGCACCAGGCGAGCAGCACATCGGTGGCGCTGCCGCCGCCGGCGGCGGCCTTGAAGCGGCTGTTCAGCTTCCTGACCTGCACCGCCAGCCGCTCCTTGGCGAGATCGGCCGGGCTCGGCAGGCCGAGCGTCAGTTCGAGTTCGAGCAGCGCGTCGCGGCGCTCGGCCGCGCCGTCTTCGATCCGATCGAGCTGGTCGTAGCGCGCGTCCTCGTCGCCGAAGGCGGCGAGCGCCTGGTCGCGACGCGCCGTCATCTTCCGCTCCCAGGCCGCGGGCAGTGCCGCAGCCGCGGCCCAGCGGCCGCGCAGCGACTCCGCGTCGACCGCCACCGGCGGCTCGGCCATCAGCGCGGCATCGGCTTCCTCGCACAGCGCCGCCTTCGCCAGCAGCGCCTGCCAGACAAGGGCCTCCTCGCCGCGCCGGCGCGCGCCGAGCGCAGCCTCCACGGCGCTGCGGGCGGCGCGGAAGCGCGAGTCCAGCGCCGGCGGCACCGGTTGGGCGGCCGCGGCGTCCCGCCACTTCTGCTGCAGCTCGCGCAACTGGCGGCGGACCTCGTCGTCTTCGCCCTCACCGTTCGACGGCCGCTCTGCCTGCTCGCACAGTTCCTCGAAGGCGCGCCGCTGCTCGCGCTTGCGGCTGTCGACCTCCTTGCGCTGGCTGTCGCGCGCCTCGAAGACCGCGTTGCAGGCGGCACGGAAGCGCTCCCACAGCGTGCGCTCGTCGCGGCCGGCCAGCGGATGCGACTTGGCGTGCTCGGTCCAGCGCGCCTGCAGGGCGCGCGCCTGCGCCGGCGCATCGCGCTCCTGCGCCTTGGCCACCAGCGCCTCCGCCTCGGCGATCAGCGCCAGGCGGCCCGACTTCGCCTCGCCGCGCGCCTGCCCGAGCAGCTCTCGTGCGGGCGACACCGCCTGCTTCAGCTTCGCGTCGAGCTTCTTCCACGCATCGGGCTCGACGCTGCCCAGCTCGCCGTGGTGCCAGGCCTGGTCGGCCTCGCGCAGCCAGTGCTCGATGGCCTTCAGGTCGCGCGGCTCGGCCGCCGCCAGCTCGGCTGCCTTCTGCGCCGCGGCGGCGATGAACTCCTCGCGCTGCTTGCGCGCCTGCTTGCGGCTGGCGTGCAGCTCGGCGAAGTGCCGCGCCGCCGGCGCGTAGGCCTTCTCGCAGGCGCCGTCGAAGCGCTCCCACAGCGACTTCGGCACGCCGGCGTGCTGCTCGTCGAGCGCCTTCCACTCGGCGCGCAGCTTCTGCACCTCCTTCGCCAGCTGCGCCGGCGGCTGCGTCTCGCCGGCCAGTGCTTCGGCCCGCTCGCAAAGCTGCACCCGCGCGTTGTGCTGGCCGAAGCTCATCCAGCGCTCCAGCTCGCCCAG
>JBHJND010000356.1:0-5522 GCA_048497655.1 Caballeronia novacaledonica | reverse complement strand
AGACGTTCGCGGGCGAGAAGCGCGTTACCACCGTGCCGGAGGTGGTGGAGAAGCTGAGGAAGCTGGGCTTCGGCGTCCTGGTCGAGTCAGGGGCCGGCGACGCGGCGAACTTCGGCGACGACGCCTACCGCGCCGCGGGCGCGTAGCGAAGCCATTCGGCCGACGCGGTCGTCCCGCTTGTTTTGCCGAGGCCGCTGGAGCGCGCCGCACGATCCCGAGCAATCACCACCGTATGACCGTCGTTCGCGCGCTCGCGCTTGCGCTCTCCGTGCTCGTCCCAGTGGCGGCAGGCGCCCAGGAGCAGCCCTCCTGGGCCTCGCGCGCCCTGAGCGCCTTCAACGACACCACGCCGGTCGGCCTGCTCGCGCCCGGCGAGCGGCATCCCGGCTGGAAAGGCTGGTTCGGCGACTTTTGGGAAGGCTCGCAGCGAAGCATCAAAGGCGGCGACGCCGGGCTGCTGCTGCCGTTCTTCACCTTCCACCCGGCCTACAAGTATCCGAACCGCAACGACAACAACAACTACCCCTACGGCATCGGCTACACACGCATGGTGATCGACGAGAAGGACAACGAGCGCCTCCTCTACGCGCTCGCCTTCAGCGACTCCCACTACGATTTCCAGCCCATGGTCGGCTGGGCGTGGATGGCGCGCTGGCCGCTGTTCGGCAGCGTCAAGGGAGGGCTGGGCTACACGGTGTTCCTGGCCGCGCGCGCCGATGCGAACTACATACCGTTCCCGGGGATCCTGCCGATGGCCAGCATCGGCACCGATCGCGTCACCTTCTACACCACCTGGATCCCGACCACCGAGGTCCTGTTCTTCTTCGCGCGGGTCACGCTACCGCAGAACGAGTCCTCGGCGCCGGTGCCCAGCGCGCAGTCGGCGGGGCCGTTCGGCACCGCGGTCGGGCGCGACGGCGCCGCGCGCACCAGCCTGCTCTATGTCGGCGGCGGCTGGGTCAACAGCGATGCCTCCGGCATCGACTCGGTCGCGTCGGGCAATTCGTGGGCGCCACTTGCGGGCTACCGGCACTTCTTCACCGACAGGCTGGCGATGGACGTGTCGGTGTCCCGGTCGACGCTTTCACTCGACCTGAACGGCAGCCGCCTGGGCGAGGTCGACCTCATCCCGTTGAGCGTCACCGCCCAGTACCACGTTCCCATCTACCACGGCTTCCGCATGTACGCCGGCGCCGGTGCCGCCTACAACCGGATCACGCAGCAGCAGATGCCGGGCTACAGCCTGTCGAGCGGCAGCGTGAGCCCGGTGCTGCAGGCCGGCGCCAACTTCCGCCTGACCGACGCGATGGTGCTGACCGGCGGCCTGACGGTGAACTTCACGCGCAACCAGCTCTACCAGGACGGCGCGCTGCAAGGCACCGTCAAGCTCTCGCCGGTCACCTTCGGCCTCGCCGTGGGCTACGCGTTCTAGGGGATCGGGTGGAAGCCGGAACGTCGCCCGACGATCTGTCGCAGGCGATCACGGCCGAGCGCTGGTTGCGCCGGCTCGCCGAGCTGAGCCGGCGGCAGGGGCTGGCGATCGGCACGATGCTCGGCGCCGCGCGCCGCGACCTCGAACTGCTGCTGGCCTCGGCGGCCCTGCACCTGCCCGTCGACGAAGGGCTGAGCGAGCGCGCGGCGAGCGAGCGGCTGCGTGAGTTCCTCGCCACTGCCGGCGCGATGCTGGAGACCGACCATGCCGAGTTGCGTCGCTGGCTGGTCGACCTGGGTTTCGTCGAGCGCAGCGACCGCGGCTCGGACTACCGGCGCGCGGTGCTTCCTGCCTGGCTGCGCGCGGCCGCCGAGCAACTCGAGGCGCGGCAACTCGCCGAGGCAGTCGGCCAGGCGAGGGCGGCGCTCGCGAGCGAGCGGCAGGCGCGCAAGCAGGCCTGGCTGGCGCGCACGGCGGAGGCGCTCGAAGTGACCGAGCAGGGCGCGGTCGACGCCGCCGCGTCGTCGCAGGCGACCGCCGACCCCGACGCGATGTTCATGGCCATGGCGCTCGACCAGGCGTACAACGGCTGGGCGATGGGCGAGGTGCCCGTGGGAGCGGTGGTTGTGCGCGACGGGCAGGTTCTGGCCACCGGCTTCAACCAGCCGATCGCCAGCCACGACCCGACGGCACACGCCGAGATCCAGGCCATGCGCGCCGCCGCCGCGCTGCTGGGCAACTACAGGCTGGCCGGCTGTACGCTGTACGTGACGCTGGAGCCCTGCGCGATGTGCGCCGGCGCGATCCAGCACGCGCGCATCGCCCGCCTCGTCTACGGTGCGCGCGACCCGAAGACCGGCGCCTGCGGCAGTGTGGTCGACCTGTTTGGCGAGGCAAGGCTGAACCACCACACGGCGGCGAGCGGCGGCGTGCTGGGTGATCGCTGCGGCAGGCTGCTGTCGGAGTTCTTCGCCGAACGAAGGGCGCTGCGCCGCGCCGGCGCGCTGCAGGGAGAAAGCGAGGCCGCCGATGGCGAAGAACAGTAGGGTGCCGACACTGGGGCTGGTCGCCCCTTCCGGCGCCCTGCCAGAGGGGATGGTCGACCGCGCCGCGCAGTTCTTCGCCGCGCGAGGCTGGCGCGTGCAGGCCGGCGAGAGCTGCTTCGCGCGTGAGACGCGCTTCGCCGGCCCCGACGGGCTTCGCCTGCAGGACCTGCAGCGGTTCGCCGGCGACCGGACGATCGACGTGGTGCTGTCGGCGCGCGGCGGCTACGGCCTGTCGCGGCTGCTCGATGCGATCGACTTCGAGGCGATCGCGCGGGCCGGCCGCATCATCGTCGGCATCAGCGACTTCACCGCCTTCAATCTCGCCTACCTGGCAAAGGCCGGCGGCATCAGCTTCCAGGGACCGTCGGCCGGCGACTTCGCCGCCGCCGAGCCCGACCCGTTCACGGTGGAGCACTTCTTCGCCGCGCTGACGCAGGGCGAGCACCGCATCGAGTTCGCCGGCGAAGGACCGGATTGCGACGCGAAGGGGACGTTGTGGGGCGGCAACCTGGCGCTGGTCGCCGCGCTGGTCGGCACGCCGTACCTGCCGCGGCTGCGCGGCGGCATCCTGTTCCTGGAGGACGTCAACGAGCCGGCGTACCGGGTCGAGCGGATGCTGTACCAGTTGCATCACGCCGGCGTGTTCTCCCGTTCTCGCGCGGTGGTGCTCGGCGATTTCTCGCCGCTGCCGGTGCTGCCGACCGACAACGGCTACGGCCTGGCCACCGTGGTGGCGCAACTGCGCGCCGTGCTCGATATTCCGGTGCTCACCGGGCTGCCGTTCGGCCACCTGCCGCGCAAGCTGACCCTGCCGGTCGGTGCGCGAGCGCGCCTGCAGGCGAGGTCGGGGCGGATCGAACTGGCCTTCACCGGCCACCCGACGCTGCGCGCCTGAGCGGGCATTGCCGGCGCCGGCGCCGTCGCGACCGTTGGCGGGTGGCGACAGGAAGGCCCCGCTTGCCTATCATCGCGCCCCATGACCGATCCGCTGACCCGCTTCGCCAGCGCCAACGAGCAACGCGCGCAGCGGCACGAGCGCATCCTCGCCGGAGTGATCGCCTCGGTGCACCAGCAGGTGCCCCGCTCGGTCCTGGGCAGCGTCGTCGGCGCCGCCGCGGTGCTGGCGGTCTACTGGACGGTGCACGACCGGGCGCTGCTGTTCGGCTGGTTCATCGCCATGGTGGCCGAGTCGGCGGTGCGCCTGCGCATGACGCAGTCGTTCCGCGGCGCACGGATCGACGCCGACAACGTGCAGTCCTGGTCGACCCGATGGGTGCTGCAGGCCGTCGCCGCCGGGCTCCTTTGGGGTGCTGCAGGGTGGCTGTTCTTCCTGCCGGCGGATCCGCTGAAGCAGCTGGTGCTGGTGACGGTCGTGCTCGGCGTGGCCTTCGGCTCGCTGACCCTGTACGCGGCGTACCGGCCGGCGCTGATCGCCTTCCTGCCGGTGGCGCTGCTGCCGCTCATCGTGCGCATGCTGGCCGAGCAGGACCCGGCCTACGTCACGGCGGCGGTCGTCATGCTGGCCATGCTCGCCTTCACCATGTTCTTCGGCCGCAGCTTCGGCGCGACGATGTTCGAGTCGGTGAAGAACAACTTCGACAACGAGGCGCTGGTCGGCCAGCTGCTGAACGAGAAGCGCGTCGCCGACGAGGCTCGCCGCGCCGCCGAGGAGGCGACGCGCTCGAAGACCAAGTTCTTCGCCGCCGCCAGCCACGACCTGCGCCAGCCGCTGCAGGCCATCGGCATCTACTGCTCGCTGCTGAAGAAGCGGGCCACCGGACCGCTCGAGCCGCTGGCCAGGAGCCTCGCCTCGGCGGTGGACTCGCTGGCCAAGCTGGTCGAGGAGCTGCTGGAGATCTCGCGGCTCGACGCCGGCGCAATACAGCCGCGCCTGCAGCAGGTGCTGCTCGACGAGATGCTGACGCAGATCGCACAGGAGTTCACGCCGCTGGCGCACGGCAAGGGGCTCGAACTGCGCGTGCGCAGGCCGCGGCTGGCGGTGGAGTCCGACCCGGTGCTGCTGGCGCGCGTGCTGCGCAACCTGCTCGGCAGCGCCATCCGCTACACCGCCTCGGGAGGCGTGCTGCTGGCGGCGCGGCCGCGCGGCGGCCTGGTCAGCATCGAGGTGTGGGACACCGGCCCCGGCATCAGGCAGGACGAGCTGTCGCGGGTGTTCGACGAGTTCTATCGCGGCGAAAGCTCGAAGGGCGAACCGGTCGGCGGCTTCGGCCTCGGCCTGTCGATCGTGCGCCGCATATGCAACGTCCTCGGCCATCCGCTGATCGTCACCACCCGTCCGGGTTCGGGCACCGTGTTCCGCGTCGAGACGCCGCTGTCGGCGCTGCCGCATCGCGGCCCGCGGCCGCCGGCCACGCTGAACGAATCGAACATCTGCCTGCTGACCGGCCACACGCTGGTGCTGATCGAGGACAACGAGGAGATCCGCAATAGCCTCGGCCACCTGCTGCGCTCGTGGGGCGCCGAGGTGATCGCCGGGGCGGGCTACACCGCCGCGCTGCAGGCGGAGCTCGGATCGCAGCGGCGCGTCGACCTGATCGTGGCCGACCAGAACCTGCACGACGACACCAGCGGTGTGGAGGTGGCGCTGAAGGTGCGCGAGTCGGTCGGGCGCGCCGTGCCGGTGGTGATGCTGACCGCGGTGACGATGGGCGAGGTGATCGGCGAGTTCCAGCGCGCGGTGAAGCGGGCGCTGCAGGCCCGCCCCGATCTGGCCGGCGTGGTCGCCCGCAGCCGGGTCGAGGAGCCGGTGGTGCTGCAGAAACCCACCAACGCGATCCTGCTCAACAACCGGATCGCGCAGTCGCTGGGATTGCTCGAACGGGAGCGCCCGCCGGCGGACGCTGGCCTGACCGCCGGCGCAACGACGATCGCCCGCCCGTAGGCGGTCGCCGGTCGCTAGCCGACGTCGTAGCCGTTGCGGCGCGCGGCGAGCAGTGCTTTGGTCCGGTTCGAGGCACCGAAGGCGCGGTAGATCGCCGTGACGTGCGTCTTGACCGTGCCTTCGCTGAGGTTCAGCTCGCGGC
>JBHJND010000355.1:0-2227 GCA_048497655.1 Caballeronia novacaledonica | reverse complement strand
CGTCGGCGGCGAGATCTACTTCGCCGAGTTCCAGCCGGGCCAGGGGGTGGCGAGCGTCGGCCTGGAGGACGCGCTGCCCGGTGCCGAACCGGGAACGACGGCCAAGGTGCGCGAGCAGATCTTCTGACGGCTGCGCTTCAGCCGGCGCGCAGCAGCACCGCGACACCGCCCTGGGCGGAAATGACTCGCGACAGCGTGGCGAACAGCTCGGAGCCGTCGCGCGTGTCGCGCCAGGCGCCATCGCGCCACTCGTAGTGAAAGCCGCCGCTTCTGGCGGCGATCCAGATCTGCCGCATCGGCGTCTGGCTGTTGACTACGACCTTCGAGCCGTCGGCCACCTCGAGCGTCAGAACGTTGCCGGCTCGCGTGGTCTCGACGTCGGCGCCGCAGGCCTCGACCGCCGACTCGATCGCAGCGAGCGTGCGCTCGGCTGCGGCCAGGAACTCGGATTCGCTCATGCCCATGCTAGATTGCCTCGATGCTTCGCCGCCTGGGCTCGATTGTATTGACGGTCGCCCTGCTCGCCGCCTGCGGCCAGAAGGGGCCGCTGCTGCTGCCCGAGGAGGACCGCCGCCGGCAGGCGCCGCCGCCGACCCACGACGTGCCGCCGACCGAGGAACGCAGGCAGTGAACCCGCGCACAGCGGCGCCGTCGATCGGGGCCTTCGGCCGCCGCGACGGCGCGCTCGCCTGCGAAGGCGTGCCGCTGGCCGGCATCGCCGAGCGCTTCGGCACGCCGACCTACGTCTATTCGCGCGCCGCGATCGAGGGCGCGTTCGGCGCCTATGCGGCGGCGCTGCGCGGCCGCCCGTCGCTGGTCTGCTACGCGATGAAGGCGAACTCGAACCTCGCCGTGCTGAACCTGCTGGCCCGCGCCGGCAGCGGCTTCGACATCGTCTCGGGAGGCGAACTGGCGCGGGTGATCGCCGCCGGTGGCGACCCGCGCAAGGTGGTGTTCTCCGGCGTGGGCAAGACCGAAGCCGAGATCGCGCAGGCGCTGGCGGCGGACATTCTCTGCTTCAACCTGGAATCGGTGGCCGAGCTCGAGATGGTCGGGCGGGTGGCCGCGCGCATGGGCCGGCGGGCGCGCATTTCGGTGCGCGTCAACCCGGACGTCGACCCGAAGACACACCCCTACATCTCGACCGGGCTGAAGTCGAACAAGTTCGGCGTCGCCTACTCCGACACGCTACCGCTGTACCGGCGGGCCGCCTCAATGGCGCACGTCGAGATCGCCGGCATCGACTGCCACATCGGATCGCGCATCAGCGACATCGCGCCATACCTGGAGGCGGCCGACCGGCTGCTCGACCTCGTCGACGCGCTGGCCCGCGACGGCATCGAACTGGCGCACATCGACTTCGGCGGCGGGCTCGACATCCGCTATCGCGACGAGAGCCCGCCGGCCGCCGGCGAGCTGATCGGTGCGCTGGTCTCCCGCGTCGATGCGCGCGGCCACGGCGGCAAGACGCTGCTGTTCGAGCCGGGCCGGTCGATCGTCGGCCCCGCCGGCGCGCTGCTGACACGGGTGAACATCGTCAAGCCGGGCGCCGAGAAGAACTTCCTGATCGTCGACGCAGCGATGAACGACCTGCTGCGGCCGGCGCTGTACGACGCGTGGATGGACGTGCAGCCGGTGCAGCCGCGCGGTGGCAGCGAACGCACCTACGACATCGTCGGGCCTATCTGCGAGTCCGGCGACTGGCTGGCTCGGCAGCGGCAGTTGGCGGCCGAGCCGGGCGACCTGCTGGCGATCCTCGGCGCCGGCGCCTACGGCATGAGCATGGCCAGCAACTACAACTCGCGTGGCCGTGCCGCCGAAGTGATGGTCGACGGCGCGCGGGCCTACGAGATCCGCCGCCGCGAGACGGTCGAGGAGCTGTTCGCGCTCGAGTCGATGCTGCCGTAGCGCCGCTGCATCCAGCGCAGCAGGCGGACGCCGAGCAGCAGGCCGACGACGAGCGCGTAGGCGAACGGCACGCCGAAGTCATTCTTCGCCGCCTTCTGCCACCAGAAGTGCACCACCGCCAGCACCGCCACCGCGTAGACGAGCCGGTGCAGGCGCTGCCAGTTCCGGCCGCCGAGCCGCCTCACCCAGCCGTTGCTCGACGTCACCGCCAGGGGCACCAGCAGAACGATGGCGGCAAAGCCCGCCGTGATGTAGGGCCGCTTCAGCACGTCCTTCCAGATCGCCGCCAGATCGAACCACTGGTCGAGCCACAGGTAGG
>JBHJND010000354.1:0-2276 GCA_048497655.1 Caballeronia novacaledonica | reverse complement strand
GGGGCGGTCGCGCCACGTTCGGCTAGCGCGTTGGCCATGGTGACCTCCGAGTGGATGCGGTTAATAGAACGGAGAAAGGATCTAGGCGGCGCCCCGTACGGATAGTCCGAGACGACGTCGGAATTGTCGTCGCCGAGACATTGTGGAATGTGCTCTGCATCAAGGTTCGCGCCGGCGGGCCGTGGGCGATCTCCGGCCGGGTGGCGATCGAGCAACGGCCGGCCATGCCACCCGGGCCGTGGCCGGTCCGGACGCCCCAGGCCGCTGCGGAGAGCGCCGGGCGGCCAAGGGGTGCGCGGTTGTCCGAAGTCATCGCCGGCCGCGGGCCGCCGGCTAAGATGGCGTGCTGCGCTCGGAAACGGGCCGCCATCCACATGGCTGAAGGGGGTCATTCATGAATCTGTCGGGCAGGCTTTTCTTCAGGCGCCTCCTGGTGATGCTTGCCGCGGTCGCCGTAGTCATCGGTGGCACGGCGCGGGCGCAGGCCGATCCGCCGCCGCTCAAGCCCGAGGAGATCGAGGCGCTGGTGGCACCGATCGCGCTGTATCCGGACGACCTGCTGGCGCAGGTGCTGATGGCCTCGACCTATCCGCTCGAGGTCGTGCAGGCGGCGCGCTGGGTGAAGGCGAATCCGAACGTCAAGGGCGAGGCCGCCGTCAAGGCGGTGAGCGACCAGCCGTGGGACGTCACCGTCAAGGGGCTGGTCGCGTTCCCGCAGGTCCTGGAGCCGATGGACCAGAAGATCGACTGGACGCAAAAACTCGGCGACGCCTTCCTCGCCGACCAGAAGGCGGTGCTCGATGCCGTGCAGCGGCTGCGCACCAAGGCGCAGGCCAGCGGCAACCTGAAGACGACCGAACAGCAGAAGGTGATCGTCGAGCAGCAGGCGCAGCAGCAGGTGATCATCATCGAGCCGGCGCAGCCGAACGTGATCTACGTGCCGGCCTACAACCCGACCGTCGTCTATGGCCCGTGGATCTATCCGGCCTATCCGCCCTATTACTGGCCGCCGCCGGCCGCCTACTACCCCGGCGGCTATTTCGGGGCCGGCCTGGCCTGGGGCCTGGGCGTAGCCGCGGGGGCCGCCATCATCGGTGGCGCCAACTGGGGCGGCGGCGACGTCAACATCAACGTCAACAAGGCCACCAACATCGACCGCAATTACAACCGCAACAACGTCGGCAGCGGCGGCAAGTGGCAGCACGATGCCGGCCACCGACAGGGCGTGAGCTATAGAGACAACGCCAGCCGGCAGAAGTACGGCAAGGACGTCGGTGGCGCGGCCAACCGGCAGGACTATCGCGGCCGCGATGGCGGAGCCGGCGACCGGGCCGGTGATCGGACAGGTGACCGGGCGGGTGATCGGACGGGTGATCGGGCCGGTGACCGCGGCGGCGCGGCGGATCGAGCCGGCGCGGCGGATCGCGGCGCAGCCGGCGCCGGCGATCGGGCCGGAGCCGCTGACCGCGGCGGCGCGGGCCGCGACAACGCCTTCTCGGGCGTGGGCAACGCCGGCGCAACGCAACGCGACGTCAGCCGCGGCAGCGCCAGTAACTCTTCGATGGCGACCAACCGTGGCGGCGGCGGTGGCTATAGCGGCGGTGGCGCGGCGGCCTCGCGGCCCTCGGCCCCCGCGGCACGGCCTTCGGCGCCGGCAGCGAAACCGAGCGGTGGCGGAGGGGCGCCACGCGGTGGCGGTGGCGGCGGTGGTCGTGGCGGTGGCGGCAGGCGCTAAGGGGGCTCGACAAATGCGAATCACCAGTAACTCGAAGCGCACGATGACGACACTCCGCCTGGCGGGACTCGCCGGCGCGCTGACGCTTTGCCTCGGCTGGACGCCCGCGGCGCAGGCGCAGAAGGCCTTTGCCTCGCCGGAGGCGGCGATGGATGCCTTCGGCGACGCGGTGGCCAGGAGCGACGATGCGGCGATGCACGTGCTGCTCGGCGCCGACTATCACCGCTTCATTCCGCCGGCCGGCGCCGACCTGCGCTACCGCTTCCTGGAGGCGTGGGCGAAGGCGCATTCGGTCAAGCGCGAAGGCGACGCCAAGGCGATGGTGGCGGTCGGCAGCGAAGGCTGGACGCTGCCGATCCCGATGGTCAAGACGCCGCAGGGCTGGCAGTTCGACGTGCGGGCCGGCGCCGAGGAAATGCGCATCCGACGCATCGGCCGCAACGAACTGGCGGTGATGCAGGCGATGCTGGCGATCTACGACGCGCAGATGGAGTACGCGCAGGTCGATCGCGACGGCAACGGCGTGCGCGAGTACGCCACG
>JBHJND010000353.1:0-4149 GCA_048497655.1 Caballeronia novacaledonica | reverse complement strand
GCGCAGATGGGCTTCGGGCCGCTGCGGGTGATCAATGAAGACCGGGTCGCGCCGGGCACCGGCTTCGGCACCCACGGTCACCGCGACATGGAGATCATCAGCTACGTCCTCGACGGCGAACTGGCACACCGCGACAGCATGGGCAACGGCTCGGTGATCCGGCCCGGCGACGTGCAGCGGATGAGCGCCGGCAGCGGCGTGCGCCACTCCGAGTTCAATCACGCGCAGGACCGCACGACGCACTTCCTGCAGATCTGGATCGAACCGAACGTCACCGGCATCGCGCCGGGCTACGAGGAGAAGCGCTTCTCGGACGCCGACAAGCAGGGGCGGCTGCGCCTGGTCGCGTCGCCCGACGGAGCCGACGGCTCGGTGCGCATCCACCAGGACGCGCGGATGTACGTCTCGCGGCTGGCGCCCGGCCAGTCGCTGTCTGCCGAGCTGGCGGCCGGTCGCCTCGGCTACCTGCACCTCGTTCGCGGCGCGGTGACCGTCAACGGCGAGCGCCTCGCCGGCGGCGACGCGGCGAAGGTCCTCGACGAAAGCCGGCTGGCGATCGGCGCCGAGGGTGACAGCGAGTTGCTGCTGTTCGACCTGCCGCCGTCACGCTGAGCGGCCGGCGCATCCGACTGTTGCCGGCTCCGGCCTCAGCCGGGCCGCCGGCGGAGAAACGCGGCGATCGCCTCGAGTTCCTCGGCGCAGACGGCGTGCGCCATCGGGTACTCGTGCCAGCTCACGCCATAGCCGAGCGAGGCGAGCAGGTCGCGCGAGCCGATGGCGCGGGCGATCGGCACCACCGGGTCGTCGGTGCCGTGCGCCATCAGCACCGGCACTGCGGCGCTGGCCGCATGTCGCTCCGCGGCCAGCCTGTCGGCCAGCGGCAGGTAGCCCGACAGTGCGATCAGGCCTGCCAACGGCTCGGCCTGCCGCAGTCCGGTCTGCAGCGCGATTGCCGCGCCCTGCGAAAAGCCGGCCAGCACGATCCGGCTGCGCGCGATGCCGCGCTGCACCTCGCGGTCGATCAGTTGCTCGACCGCGCCCTGCGAGGCGCGGATGGTCCGCTCGTCCTCGCGTCGGGCGAGGTCGGCGGTGCGGATGTCGTACCACGCGCGCATCACGAAGCCGTCGTTGATCGTCACCGGCATCATCGGCGCGTGCGGGAAGACGTAGCGGGCGGGCGGGGCGCCGAGCGACTCCAGTTCCTTCACCACCGGCACGAAGTCGTAGCCGTCGGCTCCCAGCCCGTGCAGCCAGATGACGGCGCGCTCCGGCGCTGCCGTGGTCTGCAGTTCGACCAGTTCGAGCAACTTTCTCTCCTTCGCCGGTCAGCGGCTGCGCACGGCCGACTTCGGCCGGAAGCTCTTGACCACCGCCTCGTGCGTCTCGACGTACGGCCCGCCGATCAGGTCGATGCAGTAGGGCACGGCGGCGAACACGCCGGCCTCGAGTGCCTTGCCGTCGGCGTCCTTCAGCCCCTCCAGCGTCTCGGCGATCGCCTTCGGCTGGCCGGGCAGATTGATGATCAGCGCCGCGTGCTCCGCCGTCTCGCGCAGCACCGCCACCTGGCGCGACAGGATCGCCGTTGGTACGAAGGCAGCCGAGATCCGCCGCATCTGCTCGCCGAAGCCCGGCATCTCGCGCGTGGCCACCGCCAGCGTGGCCTCCGGCGTGACGTCGCGCCGCGCCGGGCCGGTGCCGCCGGTGGTCAGCACCAGGTCGCAGCCGACTTGGTCAACCAGTTCGACCAGCGTCGCCTCGATCAGCGCGCGCTCGTCCGGCACCAGCCGCTCGTGCGGCTGCCACGGCGAGGCAAGCGCGCGGGCCAGCCAGTCGCGCAGCCCCGGCAGTCCCTTGTCCTCGTAGGCGCCGCGCGAGGCGCGGTCCGAAATGGACACCAGGCCGACGATCAGTTCGTCGGGGTGCCGGCGCTGTGCCTTCATGATTCTCGGGCCTTTCGTGCGTATTGTTCGTGCAGCCAGCGATACAGCTGCCTCGCGTGCCGTGGCGGCCGGCCTTCTGAGTGCTCGCGCCGGGCGGCGCGGATCGTCGAGCGCAGCTGCTGCACGTCGGCGCCGGGAAGCTCCGCCAGCACGGCCCCGAGCGCGCCGTCGTCGGCCAGCAGCGCGTCGCGCAGCCGCTCGCAGCGGTGCATCAGCGCCACCGCCTGCTTCGACTCGCCGGTGGCGTCGTCGATCGCCGCGCGCAGCGGCTGCGGATCGACCTGCCGCATCAGCTTGCCGATGTACTGCAGGTGGCGGCGACGCGCCTCGTGCGAGGTAATCCGCGCCGACCCGGTGATCGCCTGGCGCAGTTCTTCCGGCAGGTCGATGCGCGCCAGTTCGGCGCTCGTCAGGCGAAGCAGAGACTCGCCGAGATCCTGCAGCGCCGTCATGTCGCGCTTGCGCTGCGACTTGCTCGGCCGCTCGGCGGCGGCTTCGCCGGCCTGCGCAGGGGGAAGGGGGGCTCGGTGGACCATCGCTGGCTATCATAGCCAGCCGTTCGCGCGTTTCCTCCCTTCTGCTGCGGATCATCTCGATGAGTTCACTGTTCGCCCTGTCCGACGACCGACTCCGAGCCATTGCGCAGCAGGCGCTCGACCTGGCGCGCTCACTCGGCGCCAGCGACGCCGTGGCGGACATCAGCGAATCGGTCGGGCTGTCGGTCAGTACGCGGCGGGCGCAGGTCGAGACCATCGAGCACACCCGCGACAAGGGCCTCGGTGTCACGGTCTACATCGGCACGCGGCGCGGCAACGCCTCGACCTCCGACTTCGCGCCGGCGGCGGTCCGCCAAGCGGTCGAGGCCGCCTACAACATCGCCCGCTTCACCGCCGAGGATCCTGCCGCCGGCCTGCCCGACGAAGACAGCCTCGAGCGGCAGCCGCGCGAACTCGAACTGTTCCATCCGTGGGACCTGCAGGTCGAGCAGGCGATCGAGATCGCCCGGCAGGCCGAGCAGGCGGCGTTTGCCGTCAGCCCGCAGATCGTCAATTCCGAGGGCGCCAACGTGTATACGTCCTCGGGGCACTTCGTGCTGGCCAATACGCGCGGCTTCTGCGCCGGCTTCCCCTACTCGCGGCACTCGCTGTCGGTCACGCCGATCGCCCAGGACGGGCAAGGCATGCAGCGCGACGACTGGTACAGCGCCTCGCGGGTGGCGGCGTCGCTCGCCTCGCCGCAGGCGCTCGGCGAGTACGCGGCGCGGCGGGCGCTGGCGCGGCTGTCGGCCCGCCGCCTGAAGACGCGCCGGGTGCCGGTGCTGTTCGAGGCGCCGCTGGCCGGCGGCCTGCTCGGCAGCTTCGTGCAGGCGGCCAGCGGCGGCTCGCTGTACCGCAAGGCATCCTTCCTCGTCGACGCGCTGGGCGAGCCGCTGTTCGCGCCGCACGTGTCGATCCACGAGGACCCGTATGTTCCGCGCGGCTACGGCTCCGGCGCCTTCGACGAGGAAGGGGTGCGCGGCGCCAGGCGCCGAGTGGTCGAAGACGGCGTGCTGCGCGGCTACTTCCTGTCGACCTACTCGGCGCGCAAGCTCGGCATGAAGAGCACCGGCAACGCCGGCGGCGCCTACAACCTCGAGCTGCGCTCGAAGCTCACGGCGCCGGGCGACGACTTCGAGGCGATGCTGCGCAAGCTGGGCACCGGCCTGCTGGTCACCGAACTGATCGGCCACGGCATCAACTACGTCACCGGCGACTACTCGCGCGGCGCCAGCGGCTTCTGGGTGCGCAACGGCGAGATCGCCTACCCGGTGGAGGAGATCACCATCGCCGGCAACCTGCGCGAGATGTTCGCCAACGTCGTCGCGGTGGGCGCCGACCGCCTCGAACGAGGCGGCCGCACCACCGGCTCGGTGCTGATCGAGGGCATGACCGTCGGCGGCGCCTGACCGTGCGCAAACCCCGGCCTGACCACGCCGGGACCCGCGGACTACAATCCCCGCGAGCCGGGCGGCGGCGCCACTGTTACGGGCGCGCTGCGCTCCTCTTCAGACGAAGTCCAACAGCAATCTCGAAGGAGACCTCATGCAACGTCGTTCGTTCATCCGCAGCGCCTCGATCGGCGCGGCAGCCACCGCGGCGGCCGTCGCTGCCCCGTCCGTGTACGGGCAGACGCAGATCCGCTGGCGCCTGGCGTCGAGCTTCCCGAAGTC
>JBHJND010000352.1:0-4175 GCA_048497655.1 Caballeronia novacaledonica | reverse complement strand
GGACGCGGATGGACGCGATCGACATCTACGGCCTGTCGGAGATCATCGGCCCGGGGGTGGCGCAGGAGTGCATCGAGACCAAGGACGGGCTGACCGTGTGGGAGGACCACTTCTACCCGGAGATCATCGACCCCGACACCGGCGCGGTGCTGCCCGACGGCGAGAAGGGCGAGCTGGTCTTCACCTCGCTCACCAAGGAAGCGCTGCCGATGATCCGCTACCGCACGCGCGACCTCACCCGGCTGCTGCCGCCGACCGCGCGCAGCATGCGGCGGATCGAGAAGATCACCGGCCGCTCGGACGACATGCTGATCATCCGCGGCGTGAACCTGTTCCCGACCCAGGTCGAGGAGCTGATCCTCAAGCAGCCCGAGCTGACGCCCTACTACATGCTGGAGGTGACGCGGCCGGACATCCTCGACGAGCTGACGGTGCACGTCGAGATGGGCAGCGACCTCGCCTACGGCGCGCAGGAGGCGCGCCACGCGGCGGCGCGCAAGCTGGAGCACAGCATCAAGGCCTACATCGGGGTGAGCACCACCGTGCGGCTGGCGCTGCCCGGCGGCGTCGAGCGCTCGGTGGGCAAGGCGAAGCGGATCATGGACAAGCGACCGAAGTGAGCCGGATCGCCCATCGCACCCACCGTGTCGTCCCCGCGAAAGCGGGGACCCAGTGTCTTTTCGCGAAAGACGCTGGATTCCCGCTTGCGCGGGAATGACACTTCGAGCACAAGGAGTTCGCCATGTACACCCAGGCCATTGACATTCCGCAGGGCGGCAGGGACGAGGCGCCGCGAGGGCCGCGCTCGCTGAAGGACTCCGAGTACGAGGCCGAGTTCGACCAGCACGTGGCGCGCGGCGAGTTCGTCGAGCCGAAGGACTGGATGCCCGAGGCCTACCGCAGGACACTGGTGCGGCAGATCAGCCAGCACGCGCACTCCGAGGTGGTCGGCATGCTGCCGGAGGGCAACTGGATCACGCGCGCGCCGACGCTCAAGCGCAAGGCCATCCTGCTCGCCAAGGTGCAGGACGAGGGCGGCCACGGCATGTACCTGTACGCGGCGGCGGAGACGCTCGGCGTATCGCGCGACGACCTGGTCGAGGCGCTGCACTCGGGCAAGGCCAAGTACTCGTCGATCTTCAACTACCCGACTCTGAACTGGGCCGACATCGGCGTGATCGGCTGGCTGGTCGACGGCGCGGCGATCATGAACCAGATCCCGCTGTGCCGCTGCTCGTACGGGCCGTACGCGCGGGCGATGATCCGCATCTGCAAGGAGGAGTCGTTCCACCAGCGGCAGGGCTACGACCTGCTGCTGACGATGATGCAGGGCACCGCCGCGCAGCGCGAGATGGTGCAGGACGCGGTGGACCGCTGGTGGTGGCCGGCGCTGATGATGTTCGGCCCGCACGACGCCGAGTCGACCCACTCCGGCGACTCGATCAAGTGGGGCATCAAGCGGATCAGCAACGACGACCTGCGGCAGAAGTTCGTCGATGCCACGGTGCCGCAGGCAAAGGTGCTCGGTGTCACGCTGCCGGACCCGCAGCTGAAATGGAACGAGGCGCGCGGCCACTTCGACTTCGGGCCGATCGACTGGCAGGAGTTCTGGAACGTCGTCGGCGGCCACGGCCAGTGCAACCGCGACCGCCTGGCCGAGCGCGTCAGGGCGTGGGAAGACGGCGCCTGGGTGCGCGAGGCGGCGCTGGCGCACGCCGAGAAGCTGCGCCGCCGCGACAGGCTGGCGGCGTGAGGCTCGATTTCAAACCCATCCCCACCCCCGCCCCTCCCCTTGAAGGGGAGGGGAGTTTCGAGGAGCTTCGCTCATGAGCAGGAACGAATGGCCGCTGTGGGAGGTGTTCATCCGCAGCAAGGGCGGGCTGGACCACAAGCACTGCGGCAGCGTGCACGCGCCGGATGCCAGGATGGCCCTGTCCAACGCCCACGACGTCTACACGAGGCGGATGGAGGGGGTGAGCATCTGGGTGGTGCGCGCCGACCAGATCCACGCCGCCGATCCCGACGCCAAGCCGGAGATGTTCGACCCGGCCGAGGACAAGATCTACCGGCACCCGACCTTCTACACGCTGCCCGACGAAGTCAACCACATGTGACGGCGATGTCGACGACCACTGCCACGGCCGCCGGCGCGGCCCACCTCGACTACGTGCTGCGCATCGCCGACAGCGCGCTGATCCTCGGCCAGCGGCTCGCCGAGTGGTGCGGCCACGGGCCGGTGATCGAGGAGGACATCGCGCTGACCAACACCGCGCTCGACCTGATCGGCCAGGCGCGGCTGCTGCTGACGCACGCCGGCCGGCTCGAGGGCCGGGGCCGCGACGAGGACGCGCTCGCCTTCCTGCGCGCCGAGCCCGAGTACCGCAACCTGACGATCTGCGAGCTGCCGAACGAGGACTTCGGCCGCACCTGCCTGCGCAACTGCCTGTTCGCCGCCTTCCAGATGCAGCTGTGGCAGGCGCTGGCGAACTCGAGCGACGGGCAGCTGGCGGCGATCGCCGCCAAGAGCATCAAGGAGACGCGCTACCACCTGCAGCACGCCGCCGACTGGACCGTGCGGCTGGGCGACGGCACCGACGAGTCGCGGGCGCGGATGCAGCGCGCGCTGGATTACCTGTGGCCGTACACCGCCGAGTTCTTCTCGCCGCTGGCGGCCGACGAGCAGGCCGCGGCCGCCGGCATCGGCCCGGCGTGGCCGTCGCTGGCCAGGGCATGGGAGGAGTCGGTGATGCCGGTGCTGGAGGTGGCGACGCTGAAGGTGCCCGCCGCCACGGCCTTCCTGTCGCACGGCAAGGAAGGGCGCCACAGCGAGCACATGGGTCACCTGCTGGCCGAGATGCAGTACCTGCAGCGCGCCTACCCCGGCGGCAAGTGGTAGTCGACCGGATGCTGACCGCCGAACAGGCCTGGGACGTGCTGGGCCGTGTCGCCGATCCGGAGATCCCGGTGATCTCGGTGACCGAACTGGGGATCGTGCGCGAGGTGAGCGCGCAGCCGGATTCGGTGGAAGTGGTGGTGACGCCGACCTACTCCGGCTGCCCGGCCACCGAGGCGATCGAGCGGTCGATCGTCGAGGCGCTGCGCGAGGCGGGCGCGGCCGACGTGCGGGTGCAGACGAGACTGGCGCCGGCGTGGACCACCGACTGGATCTCGCCCGAGGCGAAGGAGAAGCTGCGCCGCTACGGCATCGCCCCGCCGGGCGCCGCGACTGCCTCGGCGGTGCAGCCGATCGGCTTCGTGCCGCGGGCGGACTGCCCGCTGTGCGGCAGCCGCAACACCGAGCGGCTGTCGGCCTTCGGCGCCACCGCCTGCAAGGCGCTGTACCGCTGCCGCGACTGCCGCGAGCCGTTCGAACACTTCAAGCCGATCTGACGCCCATTCGATCATGACGCCAAGGTTCCACCGCCTGCGCATCAAAGAGGTCCGCCGCGAGACGCCGGAGTGCGTCAGCCTCGCCTTCGAGGTGCCGGCCGATCTGGCCGCCGAGTACCGCTTCGTGCAGGGCCAGCACCTGAACGTGCGCGCCACGCTCGACGACGAGGAGGTGCGCCGCTCGTACTCGATCTGCTCCGGCGTCGACGACGGCGAACTGCGGGTGGCGATCAAGAAAGTGCCGGGCGGCCGCTTCTCGGTCTGGGCCAACGAGCGGCTGCAGGCGGGCGACGCGATCGACGTGATGACGCCGGAAGGGCGCTTCTTCACGCCGCTGCAGGCCGGGCAGGCGCGGCACTACGTGGCGTTTGCCGCCGGCAGCGGCATCACGCCGGTGCTGTCGCTGGCGCGCACGACGCTGGCGCGCGAGCCCGGCTCGCGCTTCACGCTGGTCTACGGCAACCGCCGGCTGGCCTCCACCATGTTCCACGAGGCGCTGTGCGAGCTGAAGGACCGCTACCTGGCGCGCTTCGCCCTGTACAACGTCTTCTCGCGCGAGGAGCAGGAGTCGAGCCTCTTCAACGGTCGCATCGACGCGGCCAAGGCGCGCGCCTTCCTCGAGGCGCTGATCCCGGCCGACGGCATCGACGAGGCCTTCGTCTGCGGCCCGGCGTCGATGATCGACGAGGTCGAGGCGGCCCTGCTTGCCGCCGGCGTGCCGCGCGACCACGTGCACCTCGAGCGCTTCGGCGTGCCGGGCGCGGCGGCGGCACCGGTCGACGACG
>JBHJND010000351.1:0-2162 GCA_048497655.1 Caballeronia novacaledonica | reverse complement strand
TTCCTCGACCACGACATCCCGTGCCTGGCCTTCGCGCTGGAGGAGTCGGTGCACGTCAACGTGTGGAAGAACCGGCTGGCCGAGCTGGGCCTGCCGACCGGCCCCTGGCTGCAGGCGGTCAAGCGGGCGGTGATCGCCGGCGCGCCCGACGAGACGCCGATCGAGGTGCAGTGGCACGACCGCGACGGCGCGCACGTCGCCACGCGCGCCCTCGGCGAGCTGCGCGAGACGCTGGAACTGGTCCCCGGCCGCCGCATCGGCTACGTGACCGACATCCGCTACACGGAGGAGAACCTGCGCGCGCTCGAGCCACTGCTGGCCGGGGTCGACATCCTGTTCATCGAGAGCGTGTTCCTCGACACCGAGACCGATCACGCCGAGCGCAAGAACCACCTGACGGCCGCGCAGGCCGGCTCGATCGCGCGGCGCCTCGGCGCGCGGGCGGTGGTGCCGTTTCACTTCTCGCCGCGCTACGAGGGGCGCGCCGCCGAGCTGCAGGCCGAAGTGCAGGCGGCGTGGCGAGGCACGCGCGGCGCGTGAGGCGGGCCGTCGCGCTCGTTGCCCGACCCGCGCCGCTTCGGCAACAATCGCCGCCTTACTCGGGGCAACCGATGGAAACGTTCGAACGCGACAGTCCGCAGACCTGCGCCGCGCCGGCCGCGTGGCGCTCGGCTGCGCGCGTCGCCGTGCTGCTGCCCTGCTTCAACGAGGCCGTCGCCATCGGCAAGGTCGTGCGCGACTTCCGTGCCGCGCTGCCCGGGGCGACCGTCTACGTCTATGACAACAACTCCTCCGACGGCACCGCCGCCCGGGCGGCGGAGGCCGGCGCGGTGGTACGCCGCGAGCCGCTGCAGGGCAAGGGCAACGTCGTTCGCCGGATGTTCGCCGACGTCGAGGCCGACGTGTACGTGCTGGTCGACGGCGACGACACCTACGACGCCTCGGCCGCGCCGGGGATGATCGAGCTGCTCGAGGCCGAGTCGATGGACATGGTCAACGCGGCCCGCCTCGCCGAGGGCGGCACCGGCTACCGGCCGGGCCACCGCCTCGGCAACGTTGCGCTGACCTCGATGGTGCAGTTCATCTTCGGCAAGCGGATCACCGACCTGCTGTCGGGCTACCGGGTGCTGTCGCGGCGGTTCGTCAAGTCCTTTCCGGCGCTGTCGAGCGGCTTCGAGATCGAGACCGAGCTGACGGTCCACGCGCTGGAACTGCGCATGCCGCTGGCGGAAGTGCCGGCCGCCTACCGGAACCGGCCGGCGGGCTCGGCGAGCAAGCTCAGGACCTTCCGCGACGGCTTCCGGATCCTCAGGACGATCGCCCTCCTGCTCAAGGAGGAACGGCCGCTGCAGTTCTTCACCTGGGCCTTCGTCGTGCTGGCATCGACCTCGCTGGCGCTGGCCTGGCCGGTCGTGGCCGAGTTCCTGCGCACGGGGCTGGTCCCCCGCTTCCCCACCGCCATCCTGTCGACCGGCATCATGCTGCTCGCCTTCCACAGCCTGTTCAGCGGGCTGGTGCTCGACACGGTGACGCACGGCCGGCGGGAGATGAAGCGCATGGCGTATCTCGCCATTGCTCGCCGGAGCCCCGCCACGGCCGAGGCAGGCGCATCGAGACGCGCCGATGCCGGCGCTTCCTGACCCCGTCGTTCGCCGGCAGTTCGCCCGCTTCGCGATGGTGGGCGTGGCCGGCTTCGTCGTCGACTCCGGCGTGCTCTATCTTTGCCTTCTCGGCACCGGGCTCGGCCTGTACGGCGGGCGGCTGGTTTCCTATCTCGCCGCCGCCAGCGCCACCTGGTACCTGAACCGCCGGATCACCTTCGCCGACCGTTCGCCGCCGGGCCGGCAGTGGGCGCGCTTCATCGCCACCAACGCCCTCGGCGCGCTGGTCAACTACGGCAGCTACAGCGCCGTCGTGACGCTGCTGCCGGCCGGCACGTGGGTCCCGCTGCTCGGCGTGGCGGTCGGCGCGCTCGCCGGCCTCGGCTTCAACTTCACCGCCTCCCGCCGCTTCGTCTTCAAGGCGGACCCCGCCGAACCGGCGTCGACGGCCGGGCGCGGGCAGCGCTAGCCGCGGTCGCGCGCCGCTCGCCGATGCCGGCGGTACGCGGCGACGGCGGCGACGAGGACGAGCGTCGCCGCGCCGGCGGCGAGCAGGAGGGT
>JBHJND010000350.1:0-2751 GCA_048497655.1 Caballeronia novacaledonica | reverse complement strand
TCGAAGATGATCTCGAGGTGGCGTGGCAGCAAGCTGCCGATCATCTCCACCGGCCAGGTCTCGAGCGCCTCCGGCATCAGCGTGTGGTTGGTGTAGGAGAAGATCCGCTCGCACTGCGCCCACGCCTGCGCCCACGGCAGGTCGCGCTCGTCGACCAGGATGCGCATCATCTCCGGCACCGACAGCGCCGGGTGGGTGTCGTTCAGGTGGATCGCCGCGTGCTCGGCGAGGTTGTCCAGGCGGCCGTGCTCGGCGATATGGCGGGCGACGATGTCCTGCAGCGAGGCGCTGACCAGCATGAACTCCTGCTTGAGCCGCAGCTCGCGGCCCGCCGGCGTCGAGTCATCTGGGTACAGCACCCAGTTGATCGCCTCGGCGCGCGCCCGTGGCGCCGCGGCGGCGTGGAACTCGCCGCGCGAGAAGGCGGCGAAGTCGAGCGACTCGATCGCCCGCGCCTGCCACAGGCGCAGCGTGGCCACGCGATGCGTGCCGTGACCCGGCACGATGAAGTCGAAGGCGTCGGCCTCCACCGCCTCGGCCGGCTGCCAGCGCCGCGCCTCGGGCGGGCCCTCGACGCCGCCGCCGAAGCCGACCGGGTAGCGCACGTCGGGGCGGGCAATGAACCAGTGGTCGCCGGCCTGCAGCCATGCGTCCGGTTGCTCGACCTGCCGGCCGTCGCGGATCGCCTGGCGGAACATGCCGAACTGGTAGCGCATGCCGTAGCCGAAGGCGGGCACGCCGAGGGTCGCCATCGAATCCAGGAAGCACGCCGCCAGCCGCCCGAGGCCGCCGTTGCCGAGCGCCGCATCGGACTCGTGCTCGAACAGATCGGCCAGCGCCCGATCGCCGCCGACGCCTTCCTGTGCCGCCGGCACCAGGTCGAGCGCGTCGAGCGCGTTGGCGAGCGCCCGGCCCATCAGGAATTCCATCGACAGGTAGTTGATGCGCCGGGCGCGGCGCGCGAAGTCCTCGCGCTGCGTCTCGCTCCAGCGGCTCGCCAGTTCGCCCCGGCACACCGCCGCCAGCGCCCGCAGCCAGCCGACGGCCGCCGTCGGCAGCACCGGCGTGCCTTGCGAAAAGCGCAGGTGGCGCATGACCTGCTCGAGCAGGTCGTCCCGGTTCATCGCGGCGTCAGGCATCGCGGCAAGGTGTCCGTGCAGGCTGCGTCGACCGTCGGCGCATCGATCCGGGACGGTGAACCGCTGCGGGCGGCGTCCGGCCCGGTCGGCGCGGGCGCGCGCGGCCTGCTGCAATGGTCGGACGAGGGCGGCGGTGCGGAAATCCGGCGTACGGCTTACGCCGACAGGAGCGACGCGAATGGATGCGGCAGGCGGGCAGATCGGGCAACCGGTCGACTCCTTCGGCGCGAGCCGGCGTTGAACGGACGGCGGATTCTATCCATGTAAGGCAGCCGGATGTCGGTCGCGCGTCGCGCCGAGTACGGGCAATCGGCGCCGCTAGAATCGATCGCATGTCGGTGCCTTTCGTCCATCTTCGCCTGCACTCGGAATTCTCGATCGTCGATGGGCTGGTGCAGCTCGACGAGGCGGCGAAGGCGGCGGCCGCCGACGGCCAGGGGGCGCTGGCGCTGACCGACAGCGCGGCGATGTTCGGCGCCGTGCGTTTCTACAAGGCGGCGCGCCAGCAGGGCGTCAAGCCGATCGTCGGCGTCGACGCGTGGGTGACCAACGAGGCCGAGCGCGACGCGCCGCACCGCCTGCTGCTGCTGGCCATGGATCACGGCGGCTACCTGCGCCTGTGCGACCTGGTCTCGCGCTCGTGGATCGACAACCAGCACCGCGGCCGCGCCGAGATGCGGCTGCAGTGGTTCGAGGATCTCGGCGGCGCAGGCCTGATCGCGCTGTCCGGTGCGGCGCAGGGCGAGGTCGGCGTGCAACTGGCGCTGGGCAACGCGCAGGCGGCGCGCGCCGCCGCCGGGCGGCTGGCGGAACTGTTCCCGGACCGCTTCTACATCGAGCTGCAGCGCGCCGGGCGCGCCGGTGAGGAGGCGCTGGTGCGGGCCGGCGCGCGGCTGGCCATCGAGCTGGGCCTGCCGGCGGTGGCCACCCACCCGGTGCAGTTCATCGCCCGCGGCGACTTCCGCGCGCACGAGGCGCGCGTGTGCATCGCCGAGGGCTACACGCTGGCCGACCCGCGGCGGCCGCGCCACTTCACCGAGGAGCAGTATTTCAAGTCGCGCACCGAGATGGCGCAGCTGTTTGCCGACATGCCGGCGGCGCTGGCCAACACGGTCGAGATCGCCCGCCGCTGCAACCTGGAACTGACGCTCGGCAAGTCGCGGCTGCCGGAGTTCCCGACGCCGCCCGGCGTGACCATCGAGGAACACTGCCGCGAGCTGTCGCAGCAGGGGCTGCAGGCGCGCCTGCTGTCGCTGTATCCGGGCGAGGCGGCGCTGGCGGCGCAACGGCCGCGTTACCTGGCGCGGCTCGACCTCGAACTGGCCACCATCGCCAAGATGGGGTTCGCCGGCTACTTCCTGATCGTCGCCGACTTCATCAACTGGGCCAAGCGCAACGGCATCCCGGTCGGCCCCGGGCGCGGCTCGGGCGCCGGCTCGCTGGTGGCCTACTCGCTCGGCATCACCGACCTCGACCCGCTGCGCTACGACCTGCTGTTCGAGCGCTTTCTCAACCCGGAGCGGGTGTCGATGCCGGACTTCGACATCGACTTCTGCCAGGACAACCGCGACCGGGTGATCGACTACGTCAAGCGCAAGTACGGCGCGCAGGC
>JBHJND010000349.1:0-3561 GCA_048497655.1 Caballeronia novacaledonica | reverse complement strand
ATCGCGCGGGCGAGCGGCTATCTCGAGGGCCCGGTCAACATCGAAGGCCGCGTCACTCCCGACGGCGACGTGTACCTCATCGAGATCGGGCCGCGCAACGGCGGCGACTACATCCCGCTCATCCAGCAGCAACTCACCGGCTTCGACTTCGTGGGCAGTGTTCTCGACGGCGCCCTGGGCAACCCGCCGGCGGCGCCAACGACCACATGCAGAGGAATCGGTGCGTGCTACACGCTGCACGCCGACCGCGACGGCACCTATGCCGGGCTTCGCGTGAGCGACGCGATCCGCGACAGGCTCGTGCTGCTGGAAGTGATCAGGCGGGAGGGCGAGCCGGTGCGCAGGCACGCCGATGCGGGCACGTCGCTCGGCGTCGCCCTGCTGCAGTTCGACAGCCTCGCCGAGCGCGATCGTCTGACGGCCGACCTGCGGTCGCACCTGGCGCCGCAGGTCCGCTGACGAGATGGCCGACCCGGGGAGCCCGATGGGCGAGCGGCGCGAGATCGGCGGCTACTTCGGCCTGGAGCCCGGACGGCATGGCAACAACCCGCACATCGCCGCACGGGCGCTGAACTCGGCGCGCAATTGCCTGCTTCACGTGCTGCTGGCGCGTCGGCCGGGACGGTTGTACCTGCCCGCCTATGTCTGCGACAGCATGCTCGAGCCGCTGCGGCAGGCGGCGGTCGAGCACGACTTCTACAACATCGACGCCGACCTCGAGATCGCCGCGCCGCCGGTCCTCGGCCGAGACGAGTGCCTGCTGTACGTCAACTACTTCGGCCTGAAGAGCGATTACTGCCGCCGGCTTGCCATGCAATACGGCACGGCGCTGATCCTCGACAACTCGCAGGCGCTGTATGCGCCGCCCGCGGCCTGCGCCGCGACCCTGTATTCGCCGCGCAAGTTCTGCGGTGTCAGCGACGGCGGCTACCTGTACTGCGAAGCGCCGCTCGACGTCGCCCTCGAGCGCGACGTCTCGCACGACTCCGTGCGGCACCTCGTCGGGCGGGTCGACCTCGGCGCCCCGGCGTTCTATGCCGACTTCTGCGCATCCGAGCAGCGGCTCAGCGGTCGGCCTCTGCGCCGGATGTCCGCGCTGACCGAAGCCCTGCTGAACGGCATCGACCACGACCATGCGCGGCGGACAAGGCAGAGCAACTTCCGGTTTCTCCACGCGGCGCTCGGCCCGGCCAACCGGCTGCGCATCGACATGGCGGGCGTCGAAGGGCCGATGGTGTATCCGTTCCTAGCGAGCGACCCGACGCTCAGGCGCCGGCTGATTGCGCAGAAGGTCTATGTGGCGACGTACTGGCAGGAGGTACTGCAGCGCCGGCAGGCGTCGGCGCTGGAAAGGGAACTCGCCGAGCTGCTCGTTGCGCTGCCGATCGACCAGCGCTACGGGCGGCAGGAGATGCAGTTCATTGTCGAGGCGATCGACGGGCGGGCGCCGGTGGCGCCACGCTGACGCAACGCAGAGCTCGGCGGCCGTCCGCTCGGCGGGCAGTGGGCGGGACGGTCAGCGCGGCGGCGGCGCGTTCGGCGGCGGCGTGGCCGGCCAGTAGGGCGGCACGTACGGCGCCGCCGGCGGAGACAGCGCCGCGGGCGGCGGCGGGGCGTCTGGCGGCGGAATGCCGGCGTCGGGCGGCGGCGTGAGGATCGGTGCCGGTGCCGGTGTCTGCGGGGGCGGGGGCTGCGGTGCCGCCGGTGCTCGGGGCTGCGCCGCCGGGCGCGCCGACTCCGTGAAGCTGCCGTAGACCGGCACGCGGTGGCCGCGCGCGTACATGCACTGGTAGTAGGCCGCGTCGTAGCGACGCTGCACCTCGCGGTACGACGCCTCCGAGGCGCCCATCCCCATCATCGCGCCGGTGAGCAGGCCGATGCCCGCGCCGACAGCCGCGCCCTGCGAGTTGCCGCCGAGCGCCGCGCCGGCGGCGGCGCCGATCGCGGTGCCGGCGACGGTGCTCGCGGCAGCGCTCTGCTGCGCCGCCTCGCCGGCGCCCTGCCCGCCGATCTGCGCGGTGGCGAACTGGCGGCAGGCGGCGTCGTCGATCTGGAACTGCTCGAAGGTCATCCGCGAGCCGGGCAGGACCATCATGCTCGGACCCGACGGCGGCACCACCACGCAGCCGCCAAGCAGGAGCGCCAGCGGCAGCAGCGAAACTTCAGCGAGGCGTTTCACGGCAGGTCGTCTCATCGTGTCCTGTCCGCCGGCACCACGGTCTGCGGCGCAACGCGCTGCCAGCCGGCCGGGCACTCCTTGACGTACGGGTAGTACGCCCTCGATTCGTTGCACCAGTACCACCAGACCTGCGCCGGGGCTTCGGCCGGCGGGCTGCGCTCGACGAACACCGGCGCGGTCGGGGCGACGACCACCGTCGGCGAAGCGGGCGGCACCCACACCCCCGGACCCCACCAGGGCCCCGGCCATGCGCCACCTGCCCACCACCCGCCCGGCCAGGCGCCGGGACCCCACCAGCCGGCGGACCCCCACCATCCCGGACCCCACCAGCCGCCGCGCCAGGGGCCGGGGCCCCACCACACGCCGGGCCCGGAGACACCGACGACGACGTTCGTCCTCGGGCCGGACCCGTGCGACCACGAACCGCCGTGCGGCGGCGGAGCACCGCGAAACGAGCCGCCCGGCGGGGGGCCGCCGGGCATCGCGCCGCCCCCGCCCCCGCCCGGAGGCCTCTGCGCTTCGGCCAAGGGACTGGACAGCAGCAGCGCCAGCGAAACCGCGCAGATGCTCGCGATCGATTGCCTCGCCTTCATGGACACCACCTTCCGGATGCGTACCGGCATATCGGGCGCAGTCTCCGCCTTCGACGGAACGATTGTTCGACCGCTTTCCGGCGCCCGCAATCCACAAGATGTAACGCCTGATGTCTCGCGGCGGAGGACAGTTGACCTGCGTCAGTCGGCCGCCTGAATTGCATCGGCCGCGACGGCCGGACCCGCACCGGATCCCGGCCGGCGCGCGGCAGGCGCAACGGCGCTAGTCTTGCGAAAAACCGATAACAGCCGGCCGCGCCCGCCCGCGCGGCCCGACCACGAGGAGCCGCCGATGTCCGACATCCTGCGCGAAGCCGCGCTCGAATATCACCGCAAGCCGACGCCGGGGAAGATCTCGGTGGTGCCGACCAAGCCGATGGTGACCCAGCGCGACCTGTCGCTCGCCTACTCGCCCGGCGTGGCCGAGGCGTGCAACGCGATTGCCGCCGACCCGCGCGAGGCCGGCAACCTCACCTCGCGCGGCAACCTGGTGGCGGTGGTGACCAACGGCACGGCCGTGCTCGGCCTGGGCAACATCGGCCCGCTGGCCGGCAAGCCGGTGATGGAGGGCAAGGGCTGCCTGTTCAAGAAGTTCGCCGGCATCGACGTGTTCGACATCGAGCTCGACGAGCACGACCCCGACAAGCTGGTCGACATCATCGCCGCGCTGGAGCCGACCTTCGGCGGCATCAACCTCGAGGACATCAAGGCACCGGAGTGCTTCTACATCGAGCGCAGGCTGCGCGAGCGGATGAAGATCCCGGTGTTCCACGACGACCAGCACGGCAC
>JBHJND010000348.1:0-4485 GCA_048497655.1 Caballeronia novacaledonica | reverse complement strand
TTCTGGTAGGCATTGAGCACGCCGGCCAGCCCGGCGAACAGGCCGCCGGCGGCGAACGCCGCCCACAGCACGCGGCTGGTGTCGATGCCGCTCGCCTCGGCGCGCGCCGGCGCATCGCGCGAAGCGCGCAGCGCGAAGCCGAACGGCGCCATCGCGGCGCGCCGCGCCAACCACAGGCTGGCGACCGCGAGACACAGCGTGATCAGGTAGTACGCGCCCTTGCCGGAGACGGCCGCCGGCGGCCACAGGCCGAGGATGCCGTTGTCGCCGCCGGTGACCGACACCCACTGGGTCGCCACCGACCACAGGATCTGCGCGAAGGCCAGCGTAAGCATTGCTGCATAGACCCCTTGCGCGCGCAACACGAACCAACCAGTCGCCAGGGCTGCGATGCCGGCCACCAGCGGGCCGAGCAGCAGGCTGGCGGCGAAGGGCAGCGCGGCGAACTTGACCGCCAGCGCCGCGCCGTAGGCGCCGAGGCCGAAGAAGGCGGCGTGGCCGAAGGAAGTGACGCCGCCGTGGCTCATGAAGAAGTGCAGGCTGGCGGCGACCACCGAGAGGATCGCCATCTCGGTCAGGATCACCAGCGTGTAGTCGCTGGCCCACAGCGGCGCGCTCGCGGCGACGGCCAGCGCCAGCGCCGCGACGATCTTCAGCGCCCTGCCCGCCGGCCGGTACGGCGGATGCGCCGGCGGGCGGCTGTGCGCGGCGACCTCGGCGCGGCCGAGCAGGCCGAACGGCCGCACGATCAGCACCAGCGCCATGGCGACGAAGGCCAGCACCAGCGCCGACTTCGGCAGCCACAGCACGCCGAAGGCGTGCAGCAGGCCGATCAGCAGCGAGGCGAGGAAGGCGCCGGCGATCGAGCCCAGCCCGCCGACCACCACCACCACGAAGGCCTCGACGATCACCGCCAGGTCCATCTGCAGGGTGATCGACTCGCGCGGGATCTGCAGCGCGCCGGCCAGCCCGGCCAGGAAGGCGCCGAGCGCGAACACCCCGGTGAACAGCCACGTGCGGTTGACGCCGAGCGCGGAGGCCATCAGGCCGTCGCTCGTGGCGGCGCGCACCTCGATGCCCCAGCGCGTGCGGTGGAACAGCCACCAGAGCAGCCCGAACACCAGCGGCCCGGCGGCGAGCAGCAGCAGCGTGTACTGCGGCACCAAGGCGCCGGCCATCTCGACCGCGCCACCGAGCCCCGGCGCGCGCGGCGCGAACAGGTCCTCGGGCCCCCAGACCCAAAGCGCCAGGTCCTGCACGATCAGCACCACGCCGAAGGTGGCGAGCAACTGGAAGATCTCCGGCGCCGCGTAGATCCGCCGCAGCACCAGCACCTCGACCAGCACGCCGGCGGCGGCCACCGCCAGCGCCGCCAGCAGCAGGCCGCCGAAGAAGCCGAGCGGCGTGGCCGGCAGAGCCGCGGTGACCGTGTAGGCGAGGTACGCGCCGAGCATGTACAGCGAGCCGTGGGCGAAGTTCACCACCCGCGTGACGCCGAAGATGATCGTCAGCCCGGCCGCGACGAGGAACAGCGTCGAGGCGTAGGCCAGGCCGGTGAGGAACTGGGCGATCAGGATGTCCATGACGGTCGATGCGGCCGCTTCGGCGGGCGAGCGCGGTGATGGTCCTCTGCTCGGCTCATATGGGACCGCCGGTCGCGCGCAGGTCGATGATGCGACCCGGCGGCAGGCAGCGCCGCGCCCGTCGGCGGGCAACTTCTCGGCCTTTCCCTTGTCGATCTTGGCGGTTCACAGGAAATGCGGCAGCGCCGCCGCGAGCCAACCGAGCGCGGCGGCAACCACCCGGCGGCAGTTGGCGTTCGGGATGGGTCTGAGCATTCGGCGAGCATAACCGCCGTGCTCCGGCGTTCCTGCGCGCCGTCGTCACCGTCGGATCTGCCCGGCAAGCGGCACCGAAGTCGATCCGCTGCTGCACGCTCGATCGCCACACCCACCTGTGCCGACGCCATCCCAACTGCGCAGGCGGGAGACCTCCCACCTCCTGAGGTGGGCCGTTCGAACGCAGCCGCGCGCATCCTTCACCGATGCCACGCAAGCGGCAGCATCGACCAGACGCCTGCCTAGCCGCAGTTCCGCCACCCGTCGGTGCCGCCGCTTCTTCCGCCGCACTGCATTCGGAAGCGTCGACCCACGGAGTATCGATTCGGCAGCGAGGATGCACGACAGACGACAGATGGAGCTGACATGACGACTTTCACCATTCCCTGGATACCGGAACCGGCAGGCACGGCACATGACTTCGACGAAGATCACTGGAGACTGCTGGACAGGGTCAACGCGCTGCTGCAGGCAATGTCGTTCGGAGACGAGACCGAGGTGCTGATGGCGTGCAGCAGTCTCAGGGTCGCGGCGCAGGAACACTTCGCGAAGGAGGAAGCGCGGATGCGTGCCTTGCACTACCCCAGCACGCAGCAGCATTGCGAATCGCACCTGCGACTGCTGGACAGCTTGAGTTCGGTGCAGTTCATGCTGAAGAACACCCGAGGATTTGCGTCGAACACGGCGCCGTTTGCGCTCCTTGAGCGCTGGTTTGAGGCACACCTCACCAGTGACGACAAGAAGTTCGCCGACTTCCTGGCCCGGCAGGGATCTCCCGTGGCTGCCGCGGCGGAGCAGGGTGTCCCGCCTTCCGTCCTGAACCCGGGCACTGCCGAAACCACCTTGTCAGGGCGTGACTGATGGGTCATGGCCGGCTTCCGTAACGCGGTGAACCCGACCCGCCAGCCGCGGCTGGCGGGAACTCCGGCGAAGGCCGGCAGCGGCTGCGGGAGGAAGGCGCCTCAAGCGGTCACGCTACAACGCAAGCGATATTGAGTCGCCGTTCGCGCCGGCCCTGTTTGACGCCACTTGGACAGTGGCGCCCATCTCCACCCGCTCGACCGACGAGCGAGGGTGCGCAAGCCATCAAACCAGTGCTGTTGGGCGACCAGGCGAGGCGGCCGATGGCAGGCGATTCCGCGCGGGGCCGGATCGGGCCATCGAAAGCGCCTCCATCGAGCCTCCGTCAAACATCTTCCGTGGCTCCCTGCTTCCTGGCGCACGTCACCAGGCCACCCGCGACCATCCAGCACAGGGCGAGGAACGCCGCCGTCCAGCATGCCGCGACCGCAACGAGCAGTTCAACGCCGAACGCAGGCATAACCGCGGCCGCCACCCGCGACGCCGTCGCGATGCCGATCAAGGTCGTGCCCCATGCCAGCGTCGGCTCGTCGGCTGGATCGCGCCGCGCCCTGCGCAGGACCGTAGCGCCCATCACGTTGAACGTGAGCGTGCCAAGCGCGCCGACGGTCAAGATGTGCAAGGCTGCCGTGCGCTCCGCGCCGGCACTCGAGATCGCGATCGCCGACAGGCCGAACGCGAGCCACCCATAGCCGGCGCCGAGGCACATCAGGTCCGGGCGCCGCTGGCACGCCCATAGTCGCCAGCGCAGCAGGCGGAGCAGCGCCAGCGCCGCCGCGCCGGCGCAGGCAACGCGCATGAGGAGTTCGAGTCGCGGAACCACGGCAGCCACGACCGCGGTCGTCATCGCGACCAAGAGCCAGCCTTCGATGCGCGGCTGCACTCGCGCCGCGAGCGATCGGCCTTGGCGATAGAACTGCCCCGCCGCCGCCGGAGCGATGATGCGCCCGCCCATGAACAGCATCAGCGCCGCCAGCAGCAGCACAACGGCGGTCAGGATCGCCCGCAACGTCGCCGCCCCGGCCACGTATGCCGCGACGTCGAAGCTGACGGCGCCGGCGCACAAGGCCGCCAGGATGCCTGGCAAGGCCTGGTTGCGGAGCTTCTTCGCGGCGCGAAACAGGCGCGGCGCGATGTGCATCCCGAGCGCCGCGATGAACACCACATCGAGGATCGATGCCACGCTGCCGGGCAGAGCCACGAAGGCGGCTCGGGCGAGCACCCAGAACGAAAAGAGCAGGAGAACCCGCGGGGCCGGCATCGGCGGCAGCTGGTGGCCCGCCACGACCGCGAGCGCGTAGCCGAGCAGCATCTCGCGGGCGTGGCCGAGCCCGGTCGACAGCGACGCGGGCCCGGTCACCAGGCCGGTCATCGACAGCACCGACCACGGCAGGACCGTCGCGGCGTACAGGGCCGCCGCGGGGCAGAACAGCACCTGCGGCAGCACCGGCGGGCGCGCGGCCGGCACCTATGACCGGAGCATGGTCAGCATCATCTTGAAGCGGCGGGCGGCCTTCAGGGCATGCGGCACGCCGGCCGGCATCACGATGATCTCGCCGGCGTCGAGGTGATACGGCTTGCCGGCGATCGTGATCTCCACCTCGCCGTCGATGACCTGCACCAGCGCGTTGAACGGCGCCGTGTGCTCGCTCAGGCCCTGCCCTTCGCCGAAAGCGAACAGGGTGACCGTCCCGGTCTTCTTGTCGATCAGGGTCCGGCTGACCACGGCGCCGTCCTGGTAGCTGACCATGTCGAGCAGGGAACTCTTCTGCGTGTCGCTCATGTC
>JBHJND010000347.1:0-2004 GCA_048497655.1 Caballeronia novacaledonica | reverse complement strand
CCTGCACCAGCCGGTGCGCCGCCTCCAGCGCCAGGCGCGACTTGCCGATGCCGCCAATGCCGGTGAGCGTGAGCAGGCGCGTGCCCGGCTCGGCGAGCAGCCGCTCGATCGCCTCCAGGTCTTCCTGCCGCCCGACCAGCGGCGTGGCCGCGACGGGAAGCGGCGCGCTGGGCAACACGGCGCCCGCGGCACCGCGCCTGCCGGGGGCACCGACGAAGCGCTCGGTGAGCAGAAGCGACAGGTCGTCGGCCAGCAGCGCGGCCAGTTCTTCCGCCGATCCGAACAGCCGGTAGGAGACCTCGGCGTCGTTGCGCACCTCGTCGAAGAACGCGGCCAGCCGCCGGTCGCGATCCGGCGCGGGCTCCTTGATGTAGATGAGCCGCGGCCGGTTGCCGGCCAGCCGGTATTCGTCCTCGAGGCCCGAGATCGTCATCGTCGGCGCCACCCAGCCGTAGCGCTGCCAGTACAGGCCGACGAAGATCTGCGACTGCTCCAGGTACGCGCGGTAAAGCGCCTGCGGCGGATGGGGCCGCGCGGCGAGTTCGAACATCACCGGCGTCAGGTGCAGCCTCTCGACGGCGTCGCGCGCGGCCGTGCGCTCCGGCGCCAGTTCCTCCAGCGTCGAGCTGACGAATACGCGCAGTCGCTGGTCGGGGGTCAGGATCATCGAGGCCCGACCACCTTACGCCGGACGCACGCAGGGGTTCATGTCGGAGGTCAAGGGCGCGACGGCGTCACGCCGCAGGGCGCCGACGCAGCCGCGGCCACTCAGGCGGATGCCGGTCAGGCAGGTGCCGGCCGCGCGCCACGCACCAGCCGGCCGGGCAGTGCCCCGCTCTCAACGCCGTCCTGGTAGACGATCTCGCCGGAGACGATGGTCGCCGCGTATCCACCCGCCCGCTGGACCAGCCTGCGGCCGCCGGTCGGGAGGTCGTAAACGACCTCGGGGGCGTGAAGATGCAGGCGACCCGGGTCGAACACGTTCAGGTCCGCCTTGAAGCCTTCGGCCAGGATGCCGCGATCGTTCAGTCCCACGGCCCGCGCGGTGTCGCTGCTCAGCCACTTGACCACCTGCGGCAGCGGCAGGCGACCGCCGCGCCTGCGGTCGCGGACCCAGTGGGTCAGCATGAAGGTCGGATAGCTGCCGTCGCAGATCGTCCCGCAGTGCGCACCGCCGTCGCCCAGCCCCAGGACGGCTCCGGGGTGCTGCATCATCTCGAGCGACGTTTCGAGCGAGCCGCGCTGGTAATTGCACAGCGTCACGTACAGGTTGTTGCGACCGTCGCGCTCGAGCATCAGGTCGTAGACGAGCTCCTCGGGCGTGACTCCGGCGCGCCTTGCCCTGGCCGCGATGCTCTGCTCGATCGGTTGCTCGTAATCGGGCGGATCGCCGAGCAGGAACATGTGGTCGAACTCGCGGGCGAGCCGGCCGAGAACGATGGCCGGATCGGGATCGGCCGACTCGGCAAGGATGCGCGCGCGCACCTCGGGCCTGCGCAGCGCCCGGATCTTCTCCTCGAACGGCAGCTTCGCCAGCCCGGCGTAAGTCGGGCAGGTGTAGAAGGTGTTCAAGGTCAGTTCGTGGCCGAGCATCACGCCGATTGCCCGGCTGAGAACCTGCGCCTTGATCGGCAGCCCCTCGGCTGTGGCCTGCGCTGCCCAGTCGAGTACGTCGCGCCAGCGCAGCGTCATCGGACCGTAGTCTCCCTCCAGCAGGGACACCGACAGGGGTCGTCCGGCGCGCCGCACCAGTCGGCGGAGCAGGGCGAAGGTCCCTTCCGGATCGTCGAAGTCGGTGATCAACTGCATGGCACCGGTGCCCGCCTCGCGCAGCGCGCCGGCCAGCGCCATCAGTTCGGCCTCGGCGGCCTCGAAGCTCGGTGTCGACTTGCCGTCGCTCGAGCGATGGAAGAAGGTGCGAGAAGTGCTGAACCCCATGGCCCCGGCGGCGACCGCCTGGCGGACGACCTGGGCCATCCGCTGCAGGTCCTCCGCCGATGCGGG
>JBHJND010000346.1:0-4256 GCA_048497655.1 Caballeronia novacaledonica | reverse complement strand
GCACCACTTCCGCATCTATGCGCCGGAGAAGATCGAGTACGCGATCAACCGCTACAGCAACGAGGCGAAGCGGCTCTATGGTGTGATGGACAAGCGGCTGGCCGAGCTGCCCTATTTCGCCGGCGACTACGGCATCGCCGACATGGCGATCTATCCGTGGACCCGCTCGCACGCCAACCAGGGCATCGACCTGGCCGACTATCCGAGCGTCAGGCGCTGGTACGAGGCGATCGGCGCGCGGCCGGCCGTGCAGCGCGGCGTGCAGGTGCTCGCCGACCGCCGCAAGCCGGTGGCGCAGCTCGACGAGAAGGCGCGGCAGAACCTGTTCGGCGCCGGGCAATACGAGAAACGCTAGGAATCGCCGCGGCGCTGCCGACCGCGCGCCGCGCCGCGTGCTACTGCAGCGGCCCCTTGAGCAGGTCGGCGTAGGGCATGGGCATCACCTTGATGCCCTCCTCGTCGAGCGCTTCGGCCTCTTCCTTCGAGGTCACGCCACGGATGCCGCGCTCCGGCGCCTCCTTGTAGTGGATTCGCCGCGCCTCCTCGGCGAACTTCTCGCCGACGTCCTCGGTACTGGCGACGATCTCGCGCGCCATCTTCAGGAACAGCGCCTGCAGCTGCTCCGCGGTCGGCATCGCCGCCACCTGCCGCTGCTGCTGTTGCTGCGGCGGCTCGGCGCCCAGGTTCAGCCGCGGCGCCGACAGCGCTTTGCTGATCGCCGTCGAGCCGCACGCCGGGCACTGCACCCGGCCGCCGTCGGCCCGCGCGTCGAACGCTTCCGCCGAGGCGAACCAGCCCTCGAACGCGTGCCCTTGCTCGCAGTGCAGGTTGTAGACCTTCAACGTCGACTCGGTGGGTGCTGGTGCCGCGGGCCGGACTCGAACCGGCACGGACGTTTTACCGTCCGGCGGATTTTAAGTCCGCTGTGTCTACCGATTTCACCACCGCGGCGCGCAATGATCGGACGCCGCCGCGCGCCGATCCGAGGGCGCACGGGGCAGTAGTGCTGGAGGCGGGAGTCGGAATCGAACCGGCGTACACGGATTTGCAGTCCGCTGCATGGCCACTCTGCCATCCCGCCATGATCGTGCCGCTAGATTGTAGCGGCGCAGTCCGGCGCTCAAAACGGAAGGGGAAGCCGCCGGCTTCCCCTTCGCGAAAGTCTGGAGCGGGAAACGAGTCTCGAACTCGCGACCTCAACCTTGGCAAGGTTGCGCTCTACCAACTGAGCTATTCCCGCGAAGGCGCGAATTATATCGGCCGATCGAACCCTGTCAAAACGGCGCCCGCTATCCGCCGATGCGGGCGTTCAGGTGCGGCCAGGCCAGGCGCAGGTAATAGACCATCGAGTAGACGGTGAGCGCGGCGGCCACGTAGATGAGCAAGGTGCCAATTGCCGCAACCGGAATCACGCCGAACAGCGGGTCGTGGTACAGCAGCACCGGGATGGCGACCATCTGCATGATCGTCTTGAGCTTGCCGAGCCAGTTCACCGCGACGCTCGCCGCCGCCCCGACATAGGCCATCCACTCGCGCAGCGCGGAGACGGTGATCTCGCGGCCGATGATCACCAGCGCGACGAACTCGTCGACGCGATCGAGCGTGAGCAGCACGACGAGCGCCGCGCAGACCATCAGCTTGTCGGCCACCGGGTCGAGGAAGGCGCCCAGCGGCGTCGTCAGCTGGTACTTGCGCGCCAGGTAGCCGTCGAAGCCGTCGGTGATCGCCGCCAGCGTGAACAGCACGCAGGCGGTGACGTTCTTCCCGTGCGGCGACAACCATGCATCGGGCAGGTAGAAGACGCCGAGGACCATCGGGATCATCGCGATCCGCGCCCAGGTCAGGATCATCGGCACGTTGACCGGCATCTTCGCTTCAGCCAGGCTGCCCATGCAGCTGCGCATAGATTCGTTCGGCGAGCTTACGGGAAACGCCGTCGACGCGTGCGATGTCCTCCACCGATGCAGCCATCAGCCCGCGCAGTCCGCCGAAGCGCGCAAGCAGCCGCTGCCGGCGCTTCGGCCCAATGCCTTCCAGGTCCTCCAGCTGCGAACTCGACCGCGGCTTGGCGCGCCGCGCGCGCATGCCGGTGATCGCGAAGCGGTGCGCCTCGTCGCGGATCTGCGCGATCAGCAGCAGCGCCTGCGACTCGCGGCCGAGCTGCGCCGGCGGCCTGCCGTCGGCGAAGACCAGCTCCTCCAGGCCGACCTTGCGCTCGGGCCCCTTGGCCACCCCGACCAACACCCCGGCGTCCAGCCCGAGCTCGCCGAAGACCTGCCGCGCCACCTCGACCTGCCCGGCACCGCCGTCGATCAGCACCAGGCCGGGCAGCGCGCCCTCGCCGCGGGCGACTCGCCGGTAGTGCCGCGTCAGCGCCTGCCGCATCGCTGCGTAGTCGTCGCCGGCGGCGACATCCTCGATGTTGAAGCGCCGGTACTCGGCGGGCTGCATCGCATGATCGTGATAGACGACGCAGGCCGCCTGCGTGGCCTCGCCCATCGTGTGGCTGACGTCGAAGCACTCCACGCGCAGCCGCGCCGCGTCACCCTCCGGTGCCTCGACTCCCAGCGCCTCGAGCAGTGCTCCCGTGCGCGCCTGCTGCGAGCCCACCTCGGCCAGGCGGCGCGCCAGCGCCAGCCTGCCGTTGGCCTCGGCCATTTCCAGCCAGTGCCGCCGCTGCCCCTGCGGATGGCGCAGCACCTGCAACCGCTCGCCGGCCGCGCGGATCATCGGCGCCAGCTCGTCGGCGTCGAGGTCGGCGTTGACGATCAGCACCGGCGGCGCCGTCAGGTCGCCGTAGTGCTGCGATACGAAGGCCTCCAGCACTTCCGGCGCGTCGGCCTCCTCCGCCTGCCGGGTCGGGAAGAACGGCCGGTCGCCGAGGTGGCGGCCGCCGCGCACCATCGCCAGGTTGACGCAGGCCTGGCCCCGCTCGATGACGACCGCGACCACGTCGGCGTCGGTGTCGCCGCCGGTGGTGTCGACCGCCTGCTGGTGCAGGATGCGCGACAGGCTGCCGAGCTGGTCGCGCACCGACGCCGCTTCCTCGAAGCGCAGTTCCTCCGCCAGCCGCTGCATCTTCGCTTCGAGCTCGGCCGTGACCTCGCCCGCCAGGCCGCGCAGGAAGCGCAGCGCACGGTCGATGTCGCCCGCGTAGGCGTCGGCGTCGATCAGCCCCACGCACGGCGCGCTGCAGCGGCCGATCTGGTGCAGCAGGCACGGCCGCGAGCGGTTGGCGTAGACCGTGTCCTCGCAGGTGCGCAGGCGAAACACCTTCTGCAGCACGCGGATGCTGTCCTTCACCGCCCAGGCGTTCGGATAAGGGCCGAAGTACCGCGCGCGGCGGTCCGGCGCGCCGCGGAAGTAGGCGATGCGCGGAAACGCGTGCGCGGTGAACTTCAGGTACGGGTAGGACTTGTCGTCGCGGAACAGGATGTTGTAGCGCGGCGCCAGCTGCTTGATGAGGTTGTTCTCGAGCAGCAGCGCCTCGGCCTCCGAGCGGGTCACCGTCGTGTCGATGGCGGCGACGCGCTCGAGCAGGTGGGCGGTGCGCGGCCCGACCCCCTTGTTGAAGTAGGAGCCGACGCGCTTGCGCAGGTCGCGGGCCTTGCCCACGTACAGGACCTGGCCCGACGCATCGAGCATCCGGTACACGCCGGGCAGCTGCGGCAGGCCGTCGACTACCGCCCGCCGGTCGAAGGCGGCAGGGGTCGGTTCGTTGGGGATTTGCGAGGGCGGCACGTCGCGGCGGCGGTCTTGGCCGCCCTATAATCGCGGGCTCTTCAGGCACTTGTCGCGGCCCGCCATTGTAAGAGCGGCGACCGCCTCCCCTACCAGGACCGCACCATGGCAAAGATCCTCGCCACCGAAATCCGCGCCGGCAACCTGCTCGAATTCGACAAGCGCGTCTGGCGCGTGCTGAAGTCGCACCACGTGCACGTCGGCGGCCGCGGCGGCGCCTACATGCAGGTCGAGATGAAGGACGTCGAGAGCGGCCAGAAGCGCAACGAGCGCCTGTCCACCGACGACCGTGTCGAGCGGCCGTTCATCGACCGCCGCACGATGACCTTCTCGTATCAGGAAGGCGAGAACTACGTCTTCATGGACAACGAGACTTACGAGCAGATCACCCTCGGCGCCGACTTTCTCGAGGGTCAGTCGGACTTCCTGCTGCCGAACATGGAAGTCGAGATCAACTTCCACAACGAGCGCGCCATCGGCATCCAGCTGCCGACCAGCGTCGTGCTCGAGGTGGT
>JBHJND010000345.1:0-8660 GCA_048497655.1 Caballeronia novacaledonica | reverse complement strand
CGGCTGCGCCGCGCGGTCGACGAGGCGGGCTACGAGGTGCCGACCGACACCCTGCAGCTGGCCATCGAGGGCATGACCTGCGCCAGCTGCGTGGCGCGGGTGGAGAAGGCGCTGGCCGCCGTGCCCGGCGTGCTGCGCGCCCGCGTCAACCTGGCCAGCGAGTCGGCGCGGGTCGAGGTGGTGCGCGGCGTGGTCAATGCGCGGGCGCTGTCGACGGCGGTACAGGCGGAGGGCTACTCGGCGCGGCTGGCCGCGCCCGGAGCCGAAGCGGCCGCCCGCGATCCGGCGGCGGCGATCAGGCGCGACGTGATCCTCGCGCTGCTGCTCGCCGCGCCGCTGGCCGCACCGATGGCGCTGGCCCTGTTCGGCATCGAACTGGCGCTGCCGCCCTGGCTGCAGTGGCTGCTCGCCACCCCCGTGCAGTTCTGGTGCGCGCGGCGCTTCTACCTTGCCGCCGCCAGGGCGGTGCGCGCCGGCAGCGGCAACATGGACCTGCTGGTGTCGATCGGCACGCTGACGGCGTACGGCCTGTCGCTGCACCTGTGGCTGGTGGCCGGCCACGGCGAGCACCTGTACTTCGAGGCGGCGGCGGTGGTGATCGCGCTGGTGCTCGCCGGCCGCTGGCTGGAGGCGCGCGCCAAGAGGCAGACCTCGGAAGCGATCCGCCTGCTCGGCCGGCTGCGGCCGGCCAGCGCGCGGGTGCTGCGCGACGGCGCCGAGCAGCAGGTGCCGCTGGAGGACGTGCTGCTGGGCGACCGCGTGGTGGCGCTGCCCGGCGAGCGCATCGCGGTCGACGGCGTGATCCGCGAAGGCAGCACTTCGGTCGACGAGTCGATGCTGACCGGCGAGAGCCTGCCGGTGGACCGGCACCCCGGCGAGAAGGTCGCCACCGGGGCGCTGAACACCACCGGCCGCATCGTCATCGAGACCGCCGCGATCGGCGGCGACACGATGCTGGCGAAGATCGTTCGCCTGGTCGAGGACGCACAGGCCGCCAAGGCGCCGATCCAGCGCCTGGTCGACCGCGTTGCCGCGGTGTTCGTGCCGATCGTGCTGGCGATCGCCGCGGTCACCGTGATCGGCTGGCTGGCCGCCGGCGCGCCGCTCGAGACCGCGGTGATCAACGCCGTCAGCGTGCTGGTGATCGCCTGCCCCTGCGCGCTCGGCCTGGCCACGCCGACGGCGATCATCGCCGGCACCGGCGTGGCGGCGAAGAACGGCATCCTGATCAAGGACGTGGAGGCGCTCGAAATCGCGCGCACCGTCTCGCTGGTCGCGTTCGACAAGACGGGCACGCTCACCGAGGGCAGGCCGCGCGTGGCGGCGGTCGTCGGCGCCGGCGGCATCGGCGAGCGCGAGGTGCTGGCGCTGGCGGCGGCGGTCAACGCCGGCTCGACGCACCCGCTCGCCGAGGCGGTGCGCGAGGCCGTCGCCGGGCAGGCGGTCGCCGTTCCGGCGGCCACCCGCCACAAGGTCGTTGCCGGCCGCGGCGCGCTGGCGTTTGCCCGGTTCGGCGAGGTCGAGGCGGAACTGCTGCTCGGCAGCCGCGCCTGGATCGGCGGACTCGGCGCCGACCTCGGCGCACTGGCGAACGCCGCCGGCGAGCAGGAACGCGCCGGCCGCACGGTGTCGTGGCTGGCGCGGCGCCAGGGCGGGCAGGCCGAGGCAATCGGCCTGATCGCCTATGCCGACACGCCGCGGCCGGGGGCCAGGGCGGCGATCGACGACCTGCGGCGGCTGGGCGTCGAGGCGACGATGATCTCCGGCGACAACGAGGGCGCCGCGGCGGCGATCGCCGCCGCGCTGGGCCTGGCGAACTACGAGGCCAACGTGCTGCCGCAGGACAAGAGCGCGCGGGTGACGCGGCTGAAGGCCGGCGGCCGCCGGGTGGCGATGGTCGGCGACGGCATCAACGACGCGCCGGCGCTGGCCGCCGCCGACCTCGGCATCGCGATGGGCAGCGGCACCGACATCGCCATGCATGCGGCCGGCGTCACGCTGATGCGGCCCGACCCGCGGCTGGTGGCGGCAGCCATCGAACTGTCGCGCGCCACCGTGCGCAAGATCAGGCAGAACCTCTTCTGGGCCTTCATCTACAACGTGGTCGGAATCCCGCTCGCGGCGCTGGGTTTCCTGTCACCGGTGTTCGCCGGCGCGGCGATGGCCATGTCGAGCGTCAGCGTGGTCGGCAATGCGCTGCTGCTCAAACGCTACCGGCGGTCGGCCGATGCCGAGCGCAACGCAAGGAGGCAAGCATGAACGTCGAGCAGTTTCGCAGCCTGATCGAGCCGGTTGCCAAGGCGGTGGCCGACCGGCCCGTGGTGCCGGAACTCGGCGCCGAACTCGAGCGCCGGTTCCCGCCCGGCGGCGAGCAGTTCAGGGCGATCGAATCGGCCTGCCATGCGGCGATCGCCGCCGGCTGGATGTGCTCGCAGGGCGGCGCCGGCCGCCGCTTCGGCCGCGTGATCGAAGCGGGGCCGCAGACGTCGAACCTGAGCGTCGATGTGGTCGACCTCACCGACATCGTCGGCCCGCATCATCGCCATCCCGGCGGCGAGATCTGCATGGTGATGCCGGTGACGGCGACCGCCCGCTTCGACGGCAAGGGCGCGGGCTGGAAGGTCTATCCGCCGGATTCGGCGCATCGGCCGACCGTCACCGACGGCCGCGCCCTGGTCCTGTACATGCTGCCCGGCGGGCAGATCGAGTTCACGCCGACGGCCTGAGAGGCGGCCCGGCCCTCACTTGCGCCAGAAGGCCGGCGTGAACAGGACGAACACCGACATCATCTCCAGGCGGCCGAGCAGCATCGCCGCCGCGCAGACCCAGGTCTCGAAGTCGTTCAGCCCGCCGTAGTTGGCCGCCGGGCCGACCTGGTTCAGCCCCGGCCCGGTGTTGTTGACGCAGGCGACCACCGCCGAGAACGCGCTGATCACGTCCAGCCCGGACAGGACCAGCAGGTAGGTCAGCACGATCACCGTCGTGCCGTACATCAGCATGAAGGCGAGCACGGCGAAGATCACGTTGTTCTCGACCACCGCCTCGCCCAGCCGGATCGGCGAGATCACGCGCGGATGCAGGGCGCGCATCATCTCGCGCCGCGCCTGCTTGATCAGCACGATGAAGCGGACCATCTTGATCCCGGCGCCGGTGGAGCCGGCGCTGGTGGCCATGCCGCAGAGCATCAGCATGAACCAGGGGGCGAAGCTGGGCCACTGGTTGAAGTCGACCGTCACGTAGCCGGTGGTCGAGGCGATCGAAACCATGTTGAACGCCGAGTGGCGCAGCGCCAGCAGCGGGTCGGCGTACACCCCTTGCCAGTACAGGTAGGCGGCGACGAGCAGCACCGCGACGACCAGCACGACCGCCGTGCCGCGCGCCTCGGTGTCGGCGAGCAGCACGCCTACGGAGCGCCGGCGCAGGCAGAGGAAGTACAGGGCGAAGTTGATGCTGGCCACCGCCATGAAGAACACCGCGATCGACTCGAGCAGCGGCGAGTCGAAGTGGCCGAAGCTGGCGTCGTACGGCGACAGCCCGCCTAGGCTCATGGTGGTGAACATGTGCATCGCCGCGTCGAGCGCGCTCATGCCGCCCGCCCAGTAGGCGAGGAAGCAGGCCAGCGAGATGCCGCCGTACACGCTCCACAGGCCGATCGCCGTGTCGGTGATGCGCGGCGTCAGCTTGGCGTCCTTGATCGGCCCGGCGGTCTCGGCGCGGAACAACTGCGTGCCGCCGACGCCGAGCAGCGGCAGGATCGCCACCATCAGCACCAGGATGCCCATGCCGCCGAGCCACTGCAGCAGGCAGCGCCAGAAGTTGATCGACGCCGGCAGCGCGTCCAGCCCGCTGAGCACCGTCGCGCCGGTGGTCGTCATGCCGCTCATGGCCTCGAAGTAGGCGTCGGTGAAGCTCAGTCCCGGCAGGTGCAGCAGCAGCGGCAGCGCGCCGAACGCGGGCAGCGCGGTCCAGATCAGCGTCACCAGCAGGAAGCCGTCGCGCGGCAGCAACTCGCGCCGGAACCGCCGGGTGGCCAGCCACAGCAGCGCGCCGCTGGCGAAGGTGACCAGGAAGGCCCTGTCGTAGGCGACCAGCGCCCCCTCGTGATTGAAGAACGCCACCGCCAGCGGGACGAGCATGGTTGCCGCGAAGATCGCGATGCTCGCACCGAGGATGTTCAGGACAGGGAACAGCGAGTGGGCGACGGCGTACATCGGCGGCGGCGCTGAAGCGAGCGCGATTATGCGCGCCGGAGCATGGATCAACGCGCGCCGCCGGTTCAAGGGCGCGCGTTCCCGCGGCGTCGTGCGGGCGGCCGCCGCAAACCGTGCGGCAGATCAATACGCCGTCGGCGGCGGACTTGCGTCAGCGCAAACTGCGCGCCGCAGTCCGGAAGTACTGTGCATTTGCCGGGGCAGAAGAAGGGGAACGAGAGCGAAAACTCCCATCTTCCCGTCTACCGCGGCCTTATCAACCGATGGAGGTCGCTATATGAAGATCAGCCTTCCACTCGTCGCATCGCTGGGAGTCTGCGCAGCCCTCGTGGGCGGCACCGCCAGCGCCCAAACTCCCGAGGAACTCGCCTGCGCGAAAACGCGTCCCGAGGTCCAGAAGGAATGCGTCCAGTTCCTGAAGACGCACGTCTGGAACGACGGCCTGGGCACCTACGTGCTCAAAGAAGGCGCTGCCGTGCCAGAAGGCGTGAAGACCCGCGCGCAGATCGTCGCAGAGCGCAACAAGTTCCTGGCTTCGTACCGCTGGAACGACGGCAAGAGCGCATGGGAGCCGATCGCCGGCAAACCGCGCGATGTCGCGGCCGAGCCGCTTGACTGCGGCAAGACCCGCGCCGAGATCCAGAAGGACTGCACTGCGTTCCTGAAGACGCACCGCTGGGACGAAGCCAGCGGCACGTACGTAGCGATCAAGAAGTAAGTCCCGCTACGGCGGTCGGCGGCGGGGAAGATTGCCTGCCGCCGAGTCTCGCGACCCGGGCCGCTGATCGTGGTGGCCCGGCGTCGGCGATAGCAGCCTGATTCATATCGCTGTGCCGGCGGCCAGCCGGCACGGCGGAGCTTTTCTGCCTTTCCGACCCGGCGCCTTCGCCCGCTTCGTTGCGCGCCGGCGGGAGGGATTCACGCCTGCCGCGTCGGTCCGGTCAACTGCGCCAGCCGCCAGCGCAGCGCGCGGACGGCCACCTCGCGCGCCAGCACCAGCACGAGCACCAGCCCGGCGACGAAGCCGAGCCACGGCGGCACGCCCGCCAGGTGCGCCAGGCCGGTGCCGCCGAGCATGATCAGCCAGCCGATGAAGTTGTTGCGCAGGCCGTGTCGGCGCTCCGGCTCGTAGGCGATCAGTTCGTCGACCAGCGCCGCGCGACGCTCCGGCGTCAGGCCGGGGAGCGTCGCCACCTGCTGCATCACCCACGCGCGCGAGACCAGCAGCACCGCGGTCGGCGTCAGCCGGTCGATCCAGCCGACCGACAGCGGATCGGGCGCTTCGCTCACCGGCGGCGGTCGGATCGCGCGGCGCAGCGCGTGGTGGTCTGCGGCAAGCGGATCCGGCGCAGCGGCCCGCTTCAGGCGAGGTTGCGCAGTTCGCGCAGCGCCACCGAGCCGGTCGCCAGGTCCATCGTGCGGACCTGCGCCAGTTCGTCGATCAGCCGGCGCGCGCGGGCCAGCGCATGCGCGTTGGCCTGCTCCCAGGCCGCCACCGCGGCCTTCGGGTCGCCACCGCCGTGCAGCCGCACCGCCTGCGCGGCGAACTCGCGCTGCAGGTCGGCGAGGTCGTCGCCGAGCGCCGCCTTGGCGCGCGCCTGCCAGTAGCCCTCGGCGTGCAGTTGCACGATCTGCGCCCGCAGGCGGTCCAGCCCCAGTTCATCGCCGAGCGTGAAGTAGGTGCCGGCGACCTCGTCGAGGCTGCGCTGCGACTGCTCGGCGATCTCGGCCACGTCCAGCGCCGCGAACTGCGCCTCGGCCGAGGCGACCCGCGCGGCGACCTCGGCCGGCACGCCGGCGTCGAGCCAGCGCTCGTGCTGCTGGTGGCGCTGCCGCGGCTTGCCCGGCTCGGCGGCGATGTAGGCGAGCAGCCGCTCGGCGGCCGGCCGCAGGCGGGCGATGGTCTCCGCCATCGGATCGGTCAGCCGGCGCGAGCGCAGGAACCAGATGGTCGCCCGTTCGGTCAGCCGCGCCAGCTCGACCAGCATTTCCGCCTGCACCTCGTCGGGCACCCGGTTGTCGAGCGCCTCGATGGCGGCCCGCGCCTCGCCGTTGGCGAAGCTCTCGCGCGCCAGCAGGTAGGCGCGCACCACCTGCGCCGGCGGCGCGCCGGTGTTCTCGGACAGCCGATGGACGAAGGTCGCGCCGACCCGGTTGACCATGCTGTTCAGCACGTAGGTGGCGACGATCTCGCGCCGCAGCGGATGGCGCTCCATGTAGGCGGCGTACTTCTCGCGCAGCTGCGTCGGGAAGTAGCGGTGCAGCGCCTCGGCGACGAACGGATCCTCCGGCAGGTCGGAGGCCAGCAGCTCGTCGAACAACCACAGCTTCGAGTAGGCCAGCAGCACCGCGCCTTCCGGTGCGGTCAGCCCGATCGCCTGCTCGCGCCGCTCGTCGATCGTCGCGTCGTCGGGCAGGAACTCCAGCGCCCGGTTCAGCCGGCCCGCCTTCTCGAGGAAACGCATGAAGCGCGCCTGCTGCTCGAGCAGCGGCCGCGCCAGCCGCTTGCTCAGCGAAAGCGCCTGCGTCTGGTAGTAGTTGTCGCGCAGCACCAGCGCGGCGACCTCGTCGGTCATCTCGGCGAGCAGCTTGTTGCGCTGCTTCTCGGTCAGCTCGCCCTCGGCCATCACCAGCCCGAGCAGGATCTTGATGTTGACCTCGTGGTCCGAGGTGTCGACGCCGGCCGAGTTGTCGATCGCGTCGGTGAAGAGGCGGCCGCCGATGCCGCCGCAGCCCTGCAGCGCGTACTCGATGCGGCCGAGCTGCGTGCAGCCGAGGTTGCCGCCCTCGGCCAGCACCTTGCAGCGCAGCTGCCGCCCGTTGACGCGGATCGCGTCGTTGGCGCGGTCGCCGGCTTCGGCCTGGCTCTCGGTCGAGCACTTCACGTAGGTGCCGATGCCGCCGTTGTAGAGCAGGTCGACCGGCGCCTTCAGGATGGCGTGGATCAGCTCGCTTGGCGTCATCGATTCCGCCTCGATGCCCAGCCGCGCCGCCGCCTGCGGCGAGATCGGCACCGACTTGGCCGAGCGCGGCCACACGCCGCCGCCCTCGGAAACGAGCGTCGTGTCGTAGTCGGCCCACGACGAGCGCGGCAGCTCGAACAGCCGCTTGCGCTCTTCCCAGCTCCTGGCCGCGTCGGGGTTCGGGTCGATGAAGACGTGGCGGTGGTCGAAGGCGGCCACCAGCCGGATATGCCTCGACAGCAGCATGCCGTTGCCGAACACGTCGCCCGACATGTCGCCGATGCCCACGCAGGTGAACTCGGTCGACTGCGTGTCGACGCCCGTCTCGCGGAAGTGCCGCTTGACGCTCTCCCAGGCGCCGCGCGCGGTGATGCCCATGCCCTTGTGGTCGTAGCCGGCGCTGCCGCCGGAGGCGAAGGCATCGCCGAGCCAGTGGCCGTACTCGGCGCTGATCGCGTTGGCGTAGTCGGAAAACGAGGCGGTGCCCTTGTCGGCGGCGACCACCAGGTACGGGTCGTCGGCGTCGTGGCGCACTGTCTGCGGCGGCGGCACCACCTTGCCCGCCACCAGGTTGTCGGTCAGGTCGAGCAGGCCGCGCAGGTAGTCCTGGTAGCAGGCCACGCCTTCCTTCAGGTACGCCTCGCGGTCGCTGGCGGGCGGCGCCTTCTTCAGCACGAAGCCGCCCTTGCTGCCGACCGGCACGATCACCGTGTTCTTCACCATCTGCGCCTTGACCAGGCCCAGCACCTCTGTGCGGAAGTCCTCGTGCCGGTCCGACCAGCGCAGCCCGCCGCGCGCCACCTTGCCGCCACGCAGGTGCACGCCCTCGAAACGCGCCGAGTAGACGAAGATCTCGAACATCGGCTTCGGTTCCGGCAGGCCGGGCACCTTGGCCGGGTCGAACTTGAACGACAGGAAGCCGCGTCGCTCGCCCTTGTCGTTGGTGCGCCAGAAGTTGGTGCGCGTGGTGGCCTGGATCAGCGCCAGGTACTGGCGCAGCACGCGGTCCTCGTTCAGGTTCTCGACGTCCTCCAGCGCCTGGCCGATCTCGCTGGCGACCGCGCTGCAGTCGATCTCGCGTTCGGCCGCACCGGAGCCGGCCGCCGGATCGAAGCGGCGGCGGAACAACTGCACCAGCAGCCGCGCGATGCGCGGATGGGTGTTGAACGTGCCCTCGATGAACGCCGGCGTCAGCGCGAAGCCGATCTGCCGCAGGTACTTGGCGTAGGCGCGCAGCACCATCACCTCGTCGGCGGCCAGCCCGGCGCGCAGCACCAGGCGGTTGAACTCGTCGTTCTCGATCCGGCCGTCGGCGACCCGCAGGAAGGCCTCCTCGAACAGCGGCTTGACGGTGTCGACCTCGACCGCGTCGGTCGACAGCGCCAGCAGCTCGAAGTCGTGCACCCACATCGGTCCGCCGTCGGCGGGCTGCAGCCTGGCCGGGTGCTCGGTCATCACGCGCACGCCCATCCGCTCGAGCATCGGC
>JBHJND010000344.1:0-1975 GCA_048497655.1 Caballeronia novacaledonica | reverse complement strand
GGCAGGACGATGGCCGCCGAAGCAGCGGCCGATGCGGCGAGGAACTCGCGGCGGTCGAAATTGCGTTTCATGCCTGTCTCCTTGCTGGAATGCTGCCTCGGGCGCGCGGCGGGACCCGCATGCTAAAGCACGGCGCCGGCGCCGGCCCGGCTACAGCGGCGCCGCCAAGCAGTGCGCGGCGCGGTTCTTGCCGCTGCGCTTGGCGAAGTACATCGCATCGTCGGCACGCTGGACCAGCTTCAGCACGCTGTCGGCGTCCTCCGGCGCCAGCGCGTAGCCGACGCTGGCAGTCACCTGGGCGAGCGCGGTCTGCCCTGCGGCGCTGGCGCGGATCGCGCCGATCAGCTGCTGGGCCACCGTGGAAGCCGCGGCCCGATCGGGCACCCGCGCCAGCACCAGGAACTCGTCGCCGCCGAAGCGGCCGACGCTGTCGTCGCCGCGCACCGCCGACTGCAGCGCCTGCGCGACGCGCGCCAGCACGGCGTCGCCGTCGCGGTGGCCGAGCATGTCGTTGACCGTCTTGAAGCCATCGAGGTCGACGAAGAACAGCGCCACCGCGCCGGCGCGCCGGTCGGCCAGCGCCGTTTCGATGCGATCGATGATGGCGCGCCGGCTGAGCACCTCGGTGACCGGATCGCGCTCGATGCTGCTCTCGAGCTGCTGCTGTCGCGTCTTCAGGTCGTGCACGTCGACCAGGATCGAGTACACGCCGACCACCCTGCCCTCGGCGTCGAAGTCCGGCACGTAGCTGGTCCGCATCCACCGCGCGCCGCGGTCGCGCAACTCGACCAGCCGCGTGAAGTCGACCGCCTCGCCGGCGAGCGCCCGCTCGTAGTGGGGCCGGTGGCGCGCCCAGAGTTCCTCGCCGCGCGCCTCGCCGATCCGCCGGCCGAGCAGCTGCGACGGCTCCATGCCGACCGCCTCGACGTAGGCGCGGTTGACGAACATCAGCCGGTACTCGCGGTCGACGTAGGTGATCGGATACGGGATGTTCTCGGCGAACTGCGACAGCCGCGCCCGCGCCGCCTCGAGCGCCTGCCGTGCGGTGACGAAGTCGTGCACGTCGAACGCCACCGTGTACACGGCGCAGACCTCGCCGCTCCTGTCGAACTCGGGGAAAACCTCGACGCGGCTCCAGCGCGGCGTACCGCCGAGGTGCGTCAGCAGCCGCTCGTAGCTCGCCTGCTCGCCGCCGAAGGCGGCGGCGAAGGCATCACTGGCGGCATTCCAGGCATCCGCTCCGTACAACTGCCCGAGCGTCCGCCCCAGCAGTTGCAGCGCGCTGCGGCCGGACCAGGCGAGATACGGCGCGTTGCAGAAGACCAGCCTCGCCTCGCGGTCCCAGCGGCCGATCGGCAAGTGGATCGCGTCGACCAGCCTCTCGATGACCGCCGCGCGCTTCATCCCGCCGCCACCGCCGAGGCACCGCTGACGAACAGGAAGATGCAGGAGAGCCAGCCCACCAGCCAGGCGATCGACCGCGCCCAGTGCCAGTCGGCCAGATAGCAGACCAGATGACCGACGCGCGCCGCGACGAAGATCACCGCCAGCGCGTCGACCCGCTCCTGCGGCGCCTGCAGCATGTGCGCCACGATCACCGCCGCGGCGAAGAACGGAAAGGCCTCGAAGCCGTTCTGTTGCGCGTTGTTGGCGCGCACCCGGAAGCCTTGCTGCCGGTCGAGCCAGGCGCGCGGGTCGCGGTTGTCGTACCGCTCGCCGCCGGCCTTGGCGATCGTCGCCGCCAGGTACAGCAACAGCGCCGCGATCAGCACGCACCACAGAGCGAGTGTCATCGGGCCGGTTCCGTGGTGCGCGCGAAGGATCGGCGCAAGAGGCGGCTCGTCGCGCTTGTCGGGCTGACCTCCGCGCTTCGCGCGAAGGAGTCGCGCTTGAGGCGGCTCGGCGCGCTCATGCCGCCCGCCGGTCGAGCATCGCCTGGGCGATGGTGTTCACGTCGGTGTACTCCAGCTCGGCG
>JBHJND010000343.1:0-4073 GCA_048497655.1 Caballeronia novacaledonica | reverse complement strand
CGGTGACGTCGGCAAGGCCGGCGTGGCGATCGACTCGGTCGAGGACATGAAGATCCTGTTCGACGGCATCCCGCTGGAGAAGGTCAGCGTGTCGATGACGATGAACGGCGCCGTGCTGCCGGTGCTGGCCGGCTTCGTGGTCGCCGGCGAGGAGCAGGGCGTGCCTCAGGCGCAGCTCTCCGGGACCATCCAGAACGACATCCTCAAGGAGTTCATGGTCCGCAACACCTACATCTATCCGCCCGAGCCGTCGATGCGGATCGTCGCCGACATCATCGAGTACACGGCGCGCAACATGCCGAAGTTCAACTCGATCTCGATCTCCGGCTACCACATGCAGGAGGCGGGAGCGAACCAGGCGCTCGAACTGGCCTTCACGCTGGCCGACGGCAAGCAGTACGTGAAGACCGCCATCGCCAAGGGGCTCGACGTCGACGAGTTCGCCGGCCGGCTGTCGTTCTTCTGGGCGATCGGCATGAACTTCTACCTCGAGATCGCCAAGATGCGCGCCGCGCGCCTGCTGTGGTGCCGGATCATGAAGGGCTTCGGCGCTCGAAGCCCCAAGAGCCTGATGCTGCGCACCCACTGCCAGACCTCCGGCTGGAGCCTGACCGAGCAGGATCCGTACAACAACATCGTGCGCACGACCATCGAGGCGATGGCGGCGGTGTTCGGCGGCACGCAGAGCCTGCACACCAATTCGTTCGACGAGGCGATCGCGCTGCCGTCGGAATTCTCCTCCCGCATCGCCCGCAACACGCAGCTGATCCTGCAGGAAGAGACGCACATCACGAACGTCGTCGATCCGTGGGCCGGCAGCTACCTGATGGAGCGGCTGACGCAGGACATGGCCGACGCCGCGTGGGCGATCATCGACGAGGTCCAGAAGCAGGGCGGCATGACCCGCGCCGTCGCCTCGGGCTGGGCCAAACTGAAGATCGAGGCGGCGGCGGCGCAGAAGCAGGCGCGCATCGACTCGGGCAAGGACGTGATCATCGGGGTGAACAAGTACCGCCCGCCGAAGGAGGATGCGGTCGAGATCCTCGAAGTCGACAACGTCAAGGTGCGCGATAGCCAGGTCGCCCGCCTGCGGAAGATCCGCGCCTCGCGCGACGCCGCCGGGGTTGCAGCGGCCCTGGCCGCGCTCACCCAGGCGGCGGAGAGCGGCAAGGGCAACCTGCTCGAACTGTCGATCGCGGCGATGCGCGCGCGCGCCACCGTCGGCGAGGTCAGCGACGCGCTGGAGAAGATCTTCGGCCGCCACCGCGCCGACATCCAGAAGGTGGCCGGCGTGTACGCCGCCGCCTACGACGAGGCCGGCAGCTGGGACGCCGTGAAGTCCGACATCGCCGCCTTCGCCGAGCAGCACGGGCGGCGGCCGCGGGTGATGATCGCCAAGCTCGGCCAGGACGGCCACGACCGCGGCTCGAAGGTGGTGGCCACCGCCTTCGCCGACCTCGGCTTCGACATCGACATCGGCCCGCTGTTCCAGACGCCGGAGGAGTGCGCCCGGCAGGCGATCGAGAACGACGTGCACGCGATCGGCGTGTCGACGCTGGCAGCCGGCCACAAGACGTTGGTGCCGGCGATCATCAGTGAGCTGAAGAAGCAGGGCGGCGAGGAGATCGTCGTCTTCGTCGGCGGCGTGGTGCCGCGGCAGGACTACGAGTTTCTCTATGCGGCGGGTGTCAAGGGCATCTTCGGCCCGGGCACGCCGATTCCCGCCAGCGCGCGGGAAGTGCTGGCGCAGATCCGCAAGGCGCTCGGCGGCTGATGCTGGCGGCGGCCGATCAGGCGCTGGTCGACGGCGTGCGCGGCGAGCCCGGCCCGGCGCAGCGGCGGGCGATCGCCAAGGCGATCACGCTGCTGGAGTCGACGCGCGCCGACCACCGCGCCCGCGCCGACGAGGTGCTCAACGCGCTGCTGCCGGCCTCCGGCCGCTCGTTGCGACTGGGCATCTCCGGCGTGCCGGGGGTCGGCAAGTCGACCTTCATCGAGACGCTGGGGCTGGCCCTGATCGAGCAGGGACACCGGGTGGCGGTGCTCGCCGTCGACCCGTCGTCGAGCGTCTCGGGCGGCTCGATCCTCGGCGACAAGACGCGGATGGAGCGGCTGTCGGTCGATCCGCGGGCGTACATCCGCCCCAGCCCGTCGAGCGGCACCCTCGGCGGCGTGGCCGAGAAGACGCGCGAGGCGATGCGCGTCGTCGAGGCGGCCGGCTACGACGTGGTGATCGTCGAGACGGTCGGCGTGGGCCAGAGCGAGACCGCGGTGGCCGGCATGACCGACATCTTCGTGCTTCTGCAGCTGCCAAACGCCGGCGACGACCTGCAGGCGATCAAGCGCGGCGTGATGGAACTGGCCGACCTGGTGCTGATCAACAAGGCCGACCTCGACCTCGCCGCGGCGACGCGGGCGCAGGCGCAGATCACCTCGTCGCTGCGGCTGATGGGCCTGCAGGGGCACCCGGAGCGTGCGCATCACGACGCGAACGTCTGGCATCCGCACGTGCTGCTGGCGAGCGCGCTGAGCGGCCAGGGCATCGACGCCTTCTGGGAGGCGGCGACGCGCTTCCGGGAACTGGCCACCGCGAGCGGCCGGCTGGCGGCCCGCCGGCACGAGCAGGACCAGGCGTGGATGTGGGAGCGCATCGACGCCGGCCTGAAGGAGCGCTTCCGCACGCACCCGGCCGTGCGCTCGGCGCTGCCCGGCTGCAGCGAGCAGGTGCGCGCCGGCCGGCTGGCGGCGTCGGTGGCGGCGCGCCGTCTGCTCGACCTGTTTCATTGAGTCAAGGGAGACCGATCCATGCACAGCATCCGGCAAATGCTCGAGGCCAAGCGCGCCAAGGCGCGGTTGGGCGGCGGACAGAAGCGCATCGACGCACAGCACGCCAAGGGCAAGCTCACCGCGCGCGAGCGCATCGAGCTGCTGCTCGACGAGAACACGTTCGAGGAGTGGGACATGTTCGTCGAGCACCGCTGCATCGACTTCGGCATGGACCAGAACAGGATCCCCGGCGACGGCGTGGTCACCGGCTACGGGATGATCAACGGCCGCATGGTGTTCGTCTTCAGCCAGGACTTCACCGTCTTCGGCGGCGCATTGAGCGAGGCGCACGCCGAGAAGATCTGCAAGATCATGGACCAGGCGATGAAGGTCGGCGCGCCGGTGATCGGCCTGAACGACTCCGGCGGCGCGCGCATCCAGGAGGGCGTGGCCTCGCTCGGCGGCTACGCCGAGGTGTTCCAGCGCAACGTGATGTGCTCCGGCGTGATCCCGCAGATCAGCGTGATCATGGGCCCCTGCGCCGGCGGCGCCGTGTACAGCCCGGCGATGACCGACTTCATCTACATGGTGAAGGACAGCTCATACATGTTCGTCACCGGGCCGGAGGTGGTGAAGACGGTCACCCACGAGTCGGTGACCGCCGAGGAACTCGGCGGCGCGGTCACCCACAGCACCCGCTCGGGCGTGGCCGACCTCGCTTTCGAGAACGACGTCGAGGCGCTGCTGATGCTGCGGCGGATGTTCAACTACCTGCCGCTGAACAACAAGGAGAAGCCGCCGGTGCGCCGCACCGACGACCCGGCCGACCGGCTCGACTACTCGCTCGACACGCTGGTGCCCGACAACCCGAACAGGCCGTACGACATCAGGGAACTGATCGTCAAGACGGTCGACGACCACGACTTCTTCGAGATCCAGCCGGACAACGCCAAGAACATGGTGGTTGGCTTCGCCCGCATGAGCGGCCAGCCGGTGGGTATCGTCGCCAACCAGCCGCTGGTGCTGGCCGGCTGCCTCGACATCAAGAGCTCGATCAAGGCGGCGCGCTTCGTGCGCTTCTGCGACGCCTTCAACTTCCCGGTGATCACCTTCGTCGACGTGCCGGGCTTCATGCCGGGCACGGCGCAGGAGTACGGCGGCATCATCAAGCACGGCGCCAAGCTGCTGTACGCCTACGCCGAGTGCACGGTGCCGAAGATCACGGTGATCACGCGCAAGGCCTACGGCGGCGCCTACGACGTGATGAGCTCCAAGCACCTGCGCGGCGACGTCAACTTCGCCTGGCC
>JBHJND010000342.1:0-4071 GCA_048497655.1 Caballeronia novacaledonica | reverse complement strand
GACCAGCGCCGCCGCGGCGCCGGTGCTGGCACCGAACAGCCCGATCGGCAGCGCGTGCGTCGCCGCGTGAGCGCGCAGGAAATCGATCGCCTCGCCGAGCCGCTGCGCCAGCAGCTGGATGTCGAACACGTTGCGGCGGTCGTCGGCTTCGGGCTCGGTGAGCAGGTCGAACAGCAGCGTGCCGAGGTTCTCCTGCTGCAGCCGCGCCGCCACCTGTCGGTTGCGCGGCGAAAAGCGCCCCGAGCCGCTGCCGTGCGCGAAGGCGACCACGCCCTGCGGCTGCGCCGGCAGGATCAGCGTGCCAGGGAGGTTGTGCGGGGGGATGCGGACTTCGGACATGTACGCGTGACCGATTGGTTCAATCCGGGGGATCCAGGAAATGCGTGAGGCCGCATCGAGGATAGGCCCGATGGACGAGTACTTTGTCCCGTACAATCGGTACCGTTTTCAGTACTTTCTTGGAGCTGGCAGATGAACACCCTTACCGCGGCGGAACTGAAGCGGCGCGGCATGGCCGCCATCGAGGAGCGTCTGCGCCGGGGCCCTGTGCATCTGGTGAAGCGCAATAAGGCGGCGGCCGTCGTTCTCACCGAAGAGCAGTACGAGCAACTGGCGCAAGGCCGGCGCAATGCCGCCGTGCCGGGCATGAGCGCGATCCAGTGGTTGCTGAGCCAGCCAGTGATCGGCACCAAGTCGAGGCGCCAACTCGATCGTGAACTGCGTGCCGAGCGCGCGAGCTGGGCGTGATCGCCTTCTTCGACGCCAGCGCGCTGATCTACCTGGTCGAAGGCAGGCCGCCTTTCGCGGAGAGACTGCGCGCCGAACTGTCGCGCTGGGCGAAGAGGCATCCCGACGCCGGCACGGCGGTGAGCCGCCTGTCCTGGCTCGAATGCAGGGTCAGGCCGGCAAGAGAAGGCGATCAGGCGACGCTGGCGGCGTTCGACGCCTTCTTCGCCCGCCCGGAGCTGACCTGGGTCGAGCTGACCAAGGACGTGGTGGAACTGGCAACAGCCATCCGCGTGCGGCACGGGCTGCGCACGCCGGACGCGCTGCAGGCCGCCAGTTGCCTTCAGATCGGCGCCGGTCACGTGTTTCTGACCGGCGATGCCGCCTTCGAGCGGGTCGAAGGACTCAACGTCCGGCGGCTCTGATAGCCGCGCGGCGACCCTTCAGCCCTTGACGCACACCTTCGGCCGCAGGAACGCCACCCGCCGCGCCAGACCGGCGCCCTCGGTCGCCCGCGCCACCGCGTCGACGTCCTTGTAGGCGCCCGGCGCTTCCTCGGCGGCGCCGCGCATCGAGCGGGTGCGGATCAGTATCCCGTGACTGCGCAGCTCGTCGATCAGCTGCCGGCCGTGCCACTGCTTCAGCGCCTGGTGGCGGCTCATCTGGCGGCCTGCGCCGTGGCTCGCGGAGCTGAATGAGCGCGCCTCCGCCTGCTTGGTGCCGGCGAGGATGTACGAGCCGGTGCCCATGCTGCCGCCGATGATCACCGGCTGGCCGGCCTCGCGGTAGCGCGGCGGCAGGTCCGGGTGGCCGGGGCCGAAGGCGCGCGTGGCGCCCTTGCGGTGCACGTACAGCCGCCGGCGCCTGCCGTCGACCACGTGCGTCTCCGGCTTGCAGGTGTTGTGCGAGACGTCGAACAGCGTCTCAACCAGTGCCTGCGGGAACAACTCGTGCACCGTCTCGCGGGTCAGCGCGGCGAGGATCTGCCGGTTGGCCAGCGCGACGTTGATCGCCGCGTTCATCGCGCCGATGTACTCCTGCCCCTCGGGAGAATTGATCGGCGCGCAGGCGAGCTCCCGGTCCGGCAGGCGGATGCCGAGCCGGCCGGCCGCCTTGGCCAGGCTCACCAGGTAGTCGGTGCCGATCTGGTGCCCCAGCCCGCGCGAGCCGCAGTGGATCGAGATGACGACCTGCCCCTCGCGGATGCCGTAGGCCTGCGCCGCCGCCGCATCGTCGATGCGGTCGACCACCTGCACCTCGAGATAGTGGTTGCCCGAGCCGAGCGTGCCCATCTCGCCGCGCTGGCGCTTCTTCGCCGTCTGCGAGACGTTGTCCGGGACGCTGCCGCCGACGCGGCCGTGCTCCTCGACGTACTGCAGGTCGTCGCCCGAGCCGTAGCCGCGCCGCACCGCCCACTCGGCGCCGTCGCGCATCACGGTGTCGAGCTCGTCGATCGTGAGCTTCAGGTCGCCCTCGACGCCGACGCCGGCCGGGATGGTCTGGAACAGCCGCTCGCCGAGCATCTCGAGCTTCGGCGCGATGTCCGGCAGCGTCAGGTCGGTGCGCAGGCAGCGGATGCCGCAGGAGATGTCGAAGCCCACGCCGCCGGCGGAGATGATGCCGCCCTCGTCGGGGTCGAACGCCGCCACGCCGCCTATCGGAAAGCCGTAACCCCAGTGCGCATCCGGCATCGCCATCGCGGCACCGACCAGCCCCGGCAGCTGCGCCACGTTGCCGATCTGCTCGAGCACCTTGTCGTCCATCGCCGCCATCAGCTCGCGGTCGCCGTAGAGCACGGCATCGGCGCCGCCGCTGCCGGCCGCGCGCTTCACGCGCCAGCTCCAGTCGTCGATCCGTTCGAGCCGGTTCAGGTCCATCGCGGTTTCCTCATACGTCGACCACGCAGCGCGCCTGCCAGCCGCGTTCGTCCTGCCGCACCGACAGCGCGGTCAGCGTCGCGCCCTTGACCTCGGTGCCGCGCGGGTGCGAATCGCGCCACGGTTCGCCGCTGGCGAGCCCGTGCCAGCGATCGCCGTCGCGCCGCAGTTCGAAACGGCACAGCACGAGGCCGCGCTCGCGCGCCTGCGCCAGCAGCGCGTTGAGCCAGCGCACCAGCGCGAACTCGACGTCGTCTTCAGTGAAGTCGACCTCGATCCTCTCGAGCGGCTGCACCGCGCCTGGCTCGACCATGATGGCGAACATCGCCGCTGCCGCGCTGGCGAACGCCTCCTCGATGGACGCGCCGCGGCCGACCACGCCGATGTCGGCGCCGTGCTCGAAGTATTCGGGCGGAGCGGGCATTCGCGAGCACGCCTCCGCGGCCGCGGATCAGTGATCTTCGATGCGCGCCCGCTGTTCCTCGGCGGGTCCGCCGGTTTCCGGGTCGATCCAGTCGGCGATGCCGATCTCGCTCTCCGCTTCCTCGAGGGTCTCCTCGGGCTCGACCTCGGAGTGCTCGTCGGCGTGCAGGCTCAGCTCGGCTTCCTCGTAGGAAGCGAACGGCCCCATCTCTCGCTTGCCGTCGGCGCTCAACCAGTGATAGCCGTCAGGGCGGGTGACGATGCGCGTCTCGATCGGCGGCTCGAGCGGCGGATCGATCGGCGGCGGTACGGTCAACTGCGGGCGGCGCATTGCCAACTCCTGATGCTGTTGCCGGACCACCATAGCGCCGGTGTCTCGTGCGGAGTTGATCGGCGGCAAGAAGTCCGACGGCGGGCGCACCGTCGATGATGAGCGGTGCTCAACCTCGCGCGCCGGTCTGCGCGTCGACCTCGTCGGCCAGCGCGCGCAGCGACGGCGACACCGTGACCGGGTAGGGATCGGCAGGCGCCAATCCGCGCAGCGCCTCGGGCAGCATCGCCATCTGCGCGCGGGCGCGTTCGCGCAGCGAGTCGAGCGACGGCGGCGGCTCGACGCGTTGCCCCGCCCGCAGCACCGGCAGCAGCAACCGCGTGCCGGGCGCCTCGTCGCTATCGAGGCCGAGCAGGTCGCCGCGCATACTGCCCGTGCCGTCAAAGCTGCGGAACACCTGCTTGCGGCCCGGCCAGTTGGCCTTGCCTTCGGAACGCTTGCGCCGCGGCCGTCCGGCGTACTCGGCCATCTTGTAGGCGCAGTCGAGGAACGGCGCGTCGGCCGAGACGTTCATCCGCGTGCCGACGCCGAAGGCGTCGATCGGCGCGCCGCCGGCGACCAGGGCGTGGACGCGATCCTCGTCGAGGTTGCAGCTGGCGAAGATGCGTGCCTGCGCGAGGCCCCCTTCGTCGAGGATGCGCCGCACCTCGCGTGCGTGCGCGCCGAGATCGCCGCTGTCGATGCGCACCCCCTGCACCGGCACGCCGCTCTTCG
>JBHJND010000341.1:0-1763 GCA_048497655.1 Caballeronia novacaledonica | reverse complement strand
GTCGAACCCTTGGTCGAGCCGGCTGCCGAACCGCTCGCCGAACCGCTCGCCGAACCGCTCGCCGGACTGCCCGCCGAGGCGGCGCCGCAGCCGGCACCGGTCGAAAGCGCGCCCGCCGCCGCGACGCGGGCGGCCGAGCCTGCCCCTGCCGCGTCGGTGTCCGACGATCTCGACGCCGACCTGCTGCCGGTCTTCCTCGCCGAGGCCGGCGACCTGCTGCCGACGGTCGGCAGCCAGCTGCGCTCGCTTGCCGGGCATCCCGGCGACCGCGCGCCGATGCGCGAGCTGATGCGCCTGCTGCACACGGCCAAGGGCAGCGCGCGCATGGCCGGCGCAATGCGGCTGGGCGAGCTGATGCACGACATGGAGACGCGGGTCGAGTCGGCGCTGGGGGCTGCACAGCTGCCGGCGGAGCTGGCCGACGACCTGCTCGCCCGCTACGACCTCGCGATGACGCTCTACGACGGCCTGCAGCAGGGCAAGTCGGTCGAGTTGCCGGCTCTGCCGGCGGCACAGGCCGCGCCGGCGGCCGCCCCCGCCGCTGCCGCCGTCGAGGCGGCGCCGGTGGCCGCGCCGGCGCAGGCAGGGCACGCCGAGCCGGCGCCAGCCGCCGCAGAGGCGACGGCGACGCAGTCGTTCGTCCGCGTCCGCGCCGACGTGCTCGACAAGCTGGTCGACCAGGCCGGCGAGGTGCTGATCGCCCGCTCGCGGGTGGAGAACCACACCGCCGTGGTCAAGGCGTCGCTGGCCGACCTGAACGAGAACATCCACCGCCTGCGCACGCAGATGCGCGACCTCGAGATCCAGGCCGAGGCGCAGATCCAGGCGCGCTCGGAGAAGCTGTCGAGCGAGTCGGCCTCGTTCGACCCGCTGGAGTTCGACCGCTTCACGCGCCTGCAGGAGCTCACAAGGATGATCGCCGAGTCGATCGAGGACGTGGCGACGATCCAGGCGTCGATGTACAAGGGCCTGCAGACGAGCGAGAGCGACCTGTCGTCGCAGTACCGCCTGACGCGCGAGCTGCAGCAGCAGCTGATGCGGGTGCGGCTGGTGCCGTTCGCCAGCATCGCCGAGCGCATCTACCGCGTGGCGCGGCAGGCCGGCAAGGAGACCGGCAAGCGCGTCAACGTCGACATCCGCGGCGGCCGCACCGAACTGGACCGCGTCATGCTGGAGCGGATGGCGGGGCCGTTCGAGCACATGGTGCGCAACTCGATCGTGCACGGCATCGAGGCACCCGCCGCGCGTCGCGCCGCCGGCAAGCCGGAGACCGGCGAGCTGCGGATGGAGATCCGCCAGGAGGGCAACGAGATCCTGATCTCGATCGCCGACGACGGCGCCGGTCTCGATCTCGAGCGGATCCGCGCCCGGGGGCTCGCCAGCGGGCTGCTGCGCGCCGACCAGAACCCGAGCGACCGCGAGCTGATGGACCTCATCTTCGCGCCGGGCTTCTCGACCGCCTCCGAGCTGACCGAGCTGGCCGGCCGCGGCGTCGGCATGGACGTGGTGCGCTCGGAGATGTCGGCCTTCGGCGGCCGCATCGCCATCAACTCCGAGGCCGGTCGCGGCACGCGCTTCACGCTGAACCTGCCGCTGACGCTGGCGGTGACGCAGGTGGTGCTGGCCACCGTCGGCGGCCGCCGCTACGCGATCCCGGCCGGCATGGTCGAGCAGGTCAGGCGCGTGCGGCCGGAGGACGTGGCCGAGGCGATCGCCGTCGGCGCCATCGACATGCCGGGCGCCGGCGAGGTGGCGCTGCGCGC
>JBHJND010000340.1:0-2012 GCA_048497655.1 Caballeronia novacaledonica | reverse complement strand
CGGCCACGCCTACGGCTGGGTCTACCCGGGGCCGATGGGCTCGGTGCTGACGCCGAGCTTCGTCGGCGTCGAGAACGCGCTCGACCTGCCGCAGGCGGCGACGCTTTGCGGCCAGTGCAGCGTCGTCTGTCCGGTGAAGATTCCGCTGCCCGACCTGCTGCGCAGGCTGCGCGAGCGGCAGGTCGAACGCGGCCTGCGGCCCTGGTACGAGCGCGCCGCCCTCGTCGCCTGGGCTTTTGCGGCTCAGCGGCCGGCGATCTACCAGCCGCTGGCGCGAATCGGCGCCCGGCTGCTCAAGTGGCTGGGCGGGGAAAAGGGACGCATCCGCTCGCTGCCGCTTGGAGGGGGCTGGACCGACCACCGCGACTTCCCCGCACCGTCGGGCCGGACCTTCATCGAGCAGTACCGCGAGCGCAAGGCCCGCGGCGGCTGAATCCAGCGCGCCGGCGGGTTCTCACCGCCCCCGCTCGCTCCGCTCGCGCCCCCGCGGGGGCACGCCGCTGTCCTGGGGCGGCGCGGCGACAGCGGCTAGGCCGCGGCCGGCGCCTCGATCGCCTCGGCAACCAGTTCGGCGATGTCGCGTGTGGCGACTTTCTCGTCGCAGCCGAGCTGCGTGGTGGCGTCGCGGATCATCGTCGTGCAATACGGGCAGGCGGTGGCGATCGTCTTCGGCTGCTGAGGCAGGGCCTGCTCGACGCGGGTCACGTTGATCCGCCTGCCGATGTGCTCCTCCATCCAGAAGCGGCCGCCGCCGGCGCCACAGCACATCGCGTGGCTGCGGTTCAGCGGGAACTCCAGCGGTTCGTCGCGGCAGACCGCGGCGAGCAGGCGCCGAGGCGCCTCGTACTCGCCGTTGTGCCTGCCGAGGTAGCACGGCTCGTGATAGATCACCCGGTCGAACGTGGCGCGCGGCCGGATGCGCCCCTCGCGCACCAGCATGTCGATCAGCTGGGTGTGGTGCACCACCTCCCAGCGGCCGCCGAACTCCGGGTACTCGTTCTTCAGCGAGTTGAAGGCGTGCGGATCGCAGGTGACGATGCGCGTGACCTGCATGCCGTTCAGGGTCTCGACCAGGCCCTGCGCCAGCGTCTGGAACAGCATCTCGTTGCCGGCGCGGCGCACGCACTCGCCGGTCGAGCCCTCGGCCGGGCCCAGGATGGCGAAGCGCACGCCGGCGGCGCGCAGCACCTTGACGAAGGCGCGCGCCACCTTCTGGCTGGGGTCGTCGAACGACTGCGCCGAGCCGACGTAGAAGAGGTAGTCGAACTCCTTCGCCTGTTCCGCCGATTGGAGCAGCGGCAGGTCGAGGCCCCTGGCCCAGTCGGCGCGGCTGTCGGCCGGCAGTCCCCACGGGTTGCCGGCGCTCTCGTAGTTGTCGAACAGCGTCTTCAGCTCGGCCGGGAAGGCGCCTTCCATCATCACCTGGTGCTGGCGCATGCGGAAGAACTTGCCGAGGTGCTCGAGCTGGATCGGGCAGGCGTGCTCGCAGTAGCCGCAGGTGGTGCAGGCCCACAGCGTGTCCTCCGAGATCACGTTGCCCACCAGCGGCGGCAACTGGTCGGCCTGGCGCGCGACGATCGCCTCGCGCTTCTCGAGCAGGTGGTGCTTGAGGCTGTCGTGCACCCACTTCAGCGCCAGCGGCTTGTCGGTGAGGAAGGTCGGGCAGGCGTCCTTGCAGCGGCCGCACTCGGTGCAGGTGAAGGCGTCGAAGGCGTCCTTCCACACCAGGTCGGCGGCGGTGGTGATGCCGACCTTCATGTCGTCGCCCGCCTCGTCGCTCATGATCTTCTCGAGGTCGACCGACGGCACGCGGGCGAGCGGCGTGTCGCGGCTGAAGAAGACCGCCGGCAGCGCCGTGACGATGTGGAAGTGCTCGCCCCAGGGCAGCAGCACCAGGAAGCTGAACACCGTCAGCATCTGGATCCAGTAGAAGGCGTGCTGCCCGAGGTTGAGCGCCTCCGGCGACAGCCCGGCCAGGCCGGCGGCGACCGCCGAGCCGACCACGGCGAACG
>JBHJND010000339.1:0-3453 GCA_048497655.1 Caballeronia novacaledonica | reverse complement strand
AAGGCCGGCCTGCACTTCCTGATCCCGGTCGGCGTGCTGATCTGGTGCCTGATGGTCGAGGAGATGTCGCCGGGGCTGTCGGCGTTCTGGGGCGTGGCCACGCAGGTGGCTCTGATGGCCACCCAGCGGCCGATGATCGCTCTGTTCCGCCGACAGGGCGACCTCGGCCGGGCGTTCACCGCCGGCCTGCACGACGTCGTCGGCGGCTGCAACGACGGCGCGCGCAACATGATCGGCATCGCGGTGGCCACCGGCTGCGCCGGCATCATCGTCGGCGCCATCACGCTGACCGGGCTCGGCCTGCGGATGACCGACTTCGTCGAGTTCGTCTCGCAGGGCAACATCTTCGTGATGCTGCTGTTCACCGCCTTCGTCTGCCTGGTGCTCGGCATGGGCGTGCCGACCACCGCCAACTACATCCTGGTCGCCACCCTGATGGCGCCGGTGATCGTCGAGCTGGGCGCGCAATCGGGGCTGGTGATCCCGCTGATCGCCGTGCACCTGTTCGTCTTCTACTACGGGATCATGGGCGACATCACGCCGCCGGTGGGGCTGGCGAGCTTCGCCGGCGCGGCGATCGCCAAGGAGGACCCGATCCAGGTCGGCATCCAGGGCTCGGTCTACGCGATCCGCACCGTCGTGCTGCCGTTCATCTGGATCTTCAACCCGGCGCTGCTGCTGATCGACGTGCACGGCTGGGGCGAGGCGCTGCTGGTCGCCGTGGCCTCCACCATCGCCTCGCTGCTGTTCGCCGCGGCGACCATGGCCTGGTTCCGTATCAGGTGCCGCTGGTGGGAGATCGTGCTGCTGCTCATTGCCACCTTCATCCTGTTCCGCCCCGACTGGTTCGCCGACCGCATCGCGCCGGAGTACACGCACGCGCCGGCGGCGAAGTTCTACGAGGTCGCGGCCAGGCTCGACGAGGGCGACCGGCTGGTGTTCAGGATCCAGGGCCAGACGCTGGAGGGCGAGGACAAGAGCAAGACGGTCGCGGTGCAGCTCGGCCCGAAGGTGGGCGACGGTGCCAACCCGGTGGCGGAGGCGCGCAAGCGGCTGGCCGAGGCGGGCATGACCGTCAGCGGCATGGGCGAGATGCTGCAGGTGGCCAACGTGCGCTTCGGCAGTCGCGCCGCCAAGGCGCGCATCGAGCAGGGCTACGACATCGTCGGCATCGAGGTGCCGACCGACCGGATCAACGCGCACTGGTTCTACATCCCGGGCCTGGCGCTCGCCGTCGCCGTCTGGCTGCTGCAGGGCTGGCGAGTGCGCCGGCGGCCGGCGTCCGCATGAGCGCCGCGGCACCGAACCTTGACCACGAAAAGGAGAGACAAGCGATGTCCGATCACGTCTACAAGCTGGTCGAACTCACCGGCACCTCGACCACGAACATCGAGGACGCCATCGGCAACGCCATCGCCCGCGCCGGCAAGACCTTGCACAACCTGCGCTGGTTCCAGGTGGTCGAAGTCCGCGGCGGCATCGACGCCGGCAAGGTCGCCAGCTGGCAGGTGACGGTCAAGGTCGGCTTCACGCTCGACGAGTGAGCGCCGGTGCGGCACTGCGCGCGCTCGAGCGGGCGCGCGACGACTACGGCGCCCGCGCCGGCGAGCGCAAGCTGGCGCTGCTTGGCGTGCTGGCGAGGGCGCCGCTGCGCACCGCCGGCGAGGTGCGGCGGTTGCACGAGGCGCTGTGCTTTTCGCGCGCCTACCCGGACGACGCGAGGGTGCTCGACGCGGTCGAGCGAATGCTCGCCCGCTTCGACCGTCGCGCGGACTTGCGCGCGCACCGCGGGACGCTGGCTCACAGCGGCATCGCCGGCACCACCACCTGGTATCCGTTCTTCTGGCCGACTGCGCGCTGGCTGGCCGCGCGCTGGCCGACGCTGCTGCGCTTCGACCGCAGCGATGCCGAGGCGCAGGCTTCGCTCGCCCGCGCACTGCCGTTGCTGGTCACCCCGCACGAGGCAGCGGCGCTGCGCGAGACGAAGCTCGCCGGCTACGCGGCGGTCGACCGCCTGCGCTGGCGCGGCGAGACCGACGCGACTTTCCTGGTGCGCCGTGTCGCGGCGCTGGCCGGCGACGACTTCACCCGCGAGGCGTTCTACGACGCGATCAACCCGAGCTGCGAACTGCTCGCCGCCGGCGACACGCCGGCGCGCACGCGCGAGAAGTTCGCCCCGGCGCCGGTGGCCTTCCGCAGCACGCCGCTGCGCCGCGGCCGGCCCGACCTGCGCGACGAGATGGCGCGTCCGCCGCTGTCGGTGCGGCGGCTGCCGGCGGCCGACGGCGAGCGGCTGGTCGACCTGGCGCGCGGAGCGATGGTCGGCCGCAGCCGCGACCTCGACGCCTTCGCCTACGGCAATCGGCGCGACACGTGGCTGGTCGACGACGGCGGCGGCCTGGCGTTCGGCCTGGTCGGCATGGTGGCCGAGCGGCGGGCGCCGCTGGCCGCGATCTACGGCGGTCTGACGCTGTCCAATGGCGTGCCGATCGGCTACCTGCAGGCCGACCTGGCCGGACGCAGCGCCGCGGTCTCCTTCAACACCTTCGAGACCTTCCGCGGCGGCGAAGCGGCCTTCGCTTTCGGCCGGCTGCTGGCGGTGCTGCGGCACGTGTGCGGCGTCGATGCCTTCAGCATCGAGCCGTACCAGCTCGGCGAGGGCAACGACGAGGGCATCGACTCCGGCGCCTGGTGGTTCTACTTCAAGCTCGGCTTCCGGCCGCGCGCGGCGGCAGCTTGCGAACTGGCGGCGGCCGAGATGTCGCGGATGAAGCGGCAGACGGCGTACCGCTCGCCGCCGTCGACGCTGCGCCGGCTGGCGGCGCACCACGTCTTTTTCGATTTCGACCGGCGCCGGCGCACGCCGCTGCCGCCGCTGGCTTCGATCGGCCTGCGCGTCGCGCGACTGCTTGCGACGCGCGGCGGGGACCGCGATGCCGCCCGCGCCGACGTGGCGGCCGAAGCGGCAAGGGCGCTCGGCCTGCGCTCGCTGGACGAACTGCGCGGCGACGAGCGCCGGGTCTTCGCGGAGTTCAGCCCGCTGGTGCTGCTGGCCGGCGCGTCACGCTGGCAGCCCGACGAACGCCGCTCGCTGCTGGCGCTGATCCGCGCCAGGGCGGCCGATAGCGAGCTCGACTACGCGCACCGCCTGGCCGCGCACGCGCCGCTGCGCCGCGCGCTGCTCGGCCAGTAGCCTGCGCCGGGCCGCTGCCGGCGCCGCTCAGGGCCGCGGCAGCCAGTGCTGCGGCACGACCTCGACCGACTCTTCCGTCGTGGCCAGCCAGACGTGGCCGTCCTGCACGGTCGCGGTCGGCGACATCGTGCGCGCCGCGATGCGCTGCAACCGCTCGCAGTCTTCGTCGGACAGGGCCAGCACGCGCAGGCTCGGCAGCCGCGCCAGCGCCCCTGCGTTCTGTGCCCACCACTGCTGCGCCTTGCGGCCGCCGTAGGCGA
>JBHJND010000338.1:0-4653 GCA_048497655.1 Caballeronia novacaledonica | reverse complement strand
TCGACGACGCTGGCCGAGCGCGGCCACGAGGTGCACTTGTACGAGGCTGCCGGCGAGATCGGTGGCCAGTTCAACATGGCGAAGAAGGTGCCGGGCAAGGAGGAGTTCAGCGAGACGCTGCGCTACTTCGCCCGCCGGCTGCAGGTCACCGGGGTCAGCGTGCACCTGAACCAGCGGATTGGTGCCGACGAGCTGATCGCCGGCAAGTTCGACGGCGTGATCCTCGCCAGCGGCGTGACCGCGCGCGACCCGAAGATCCCCGGGCAGGACGGCCCCAACGTGTTCAGCTACATCGACGTGCTGCTGCACGGCAAGCCGGTCGGCAGCCGCGTGGCGATCGTCGGCGCCGGCGGCATCGGCTTCGACGTGGCCGAGTTCCTCGTGACGCCGCCGGGGCACTCGCCGACCATGAACCTGCACGAGTGGCTCGCCGAATGGGGCGTGGCCGACCCCGGCGAGGTGCGCGGCGGCGTGGTGCGGCCGCAACCGGCGCCGCCGGCGCGCCAGGTGACGCTGCTTCAGCGCAAGGCCGGCAGGCCGGGCAAGGGGCTGGGCAAGACCACTGGCTGGATCCACCGCGCCTCGCTGCAGATGAAGCAGGTGGAGATGATCGGCGGCGTGAACTACGAGCGCATCACGCCCGAGGGGCTGTTCGTCACCTACGGAGAGAAGCGGCAGGACGGCCAGCTGATCGAGTGCGACACCGTGGTGCTTTGCGCCGGCCAGCAGCCGCTGCGCGAACTGCAGGCGCCGCTGGCGGCGGCCGGCATCGAGGTGCACCTGATCGGCGGCGCGCAGGAAGCCGCCGAGCTCGACGCCAAGCGCGCCATCGACCAGGGCACGCGGCTGGCGGCCCGGCTCTGATGCCGACGGTGCTTGCATGAGCAAGAGCGGGTAGGCTTCGTCCATGTACCACGGCGAACGACTGAACAGCATCACGCACCTTGCCGGCGCGGTGCTGGCGGTCGCCGGCGCGGCAGTGCTGATCGTGGACGCCGCGCTGCAGGGCGATCCCTGGCGCATCACCAGCTTCAGCATCTTCGGCGCGATGCTGGTGATCCTGTACACCGCCTCGACGCTGTACCACGCCGTGCGCCCGCCGGTGAAGGAAGTGCTGCGCCGCTGCGACCATTCGGCGATCTTCCTGCTGATCGCCGGCACCTACACGCCGTTCGCGCTGGTCAGCCTGCGCGGGGCGCTCGGCTGGACCATGCTGGCCCTGATTTGGGCATCGGCCGCCTACGGCATCTGGCGCGCCTGGCGGCGGACGCACGACCGTGCGCACTCGGCGCTGCCGTTCGCGCTGATGGGCTGGCTGGGGCTGGTGGCGGTGGTGCCGCTGACACAGGCGCTGGGCTGGTCAGGGATGCTCTGGCTCGCCGTCGGCGGCCTGTCCTACACCGTCGGCATCGTCTTCTACGCAAACGACGAGCGCTGGCGGCATGCGCATGGCGTCTGGCACCTGTTCGTGCTCGGCGGCAGCGCCAGCCACTTCGTCACGGTCCTGCTGTTCGTCTGAGGCGTGCGGCCGGTCGGCGCCGGCATCCGGCCGATGCGCGAGCCGGGCCTCGACAGTCCCTAGTCGAAGACAGTGTCCTCGCCGGCCTCGGACAGGCGCGCGCCCATCCGCTCGGCGCGTGACTTGAGCGCGTGGTTCATGGCGTGGAAACTCTCCGCGGTCGACCGCTGGCTGCCGCGGCCGACGAGTGCCGCGAACAGTCCCTGGATCTGCTCGGTCTGATGAAAGCGCACGCCGCCGGCCGGCAACGACTCGATCCGGAAGCGGTGTTCCGTGGTGTACAGGCCGGGCGCCAGCCGCCGCTGTCTCCAGCGCAGTTCGCGCGGCTCGCGAAGGTAAGTCAGGGTGGAAGTGGTCGATGCCGGCGCGCGGCCCGGACACTGGAAGGTGACCCGCAGCGCGTTTCCGTTGCTCGGCTTGCCGACGATCGCGCGGATGAACGGGTTCCAGCGCTTGTACGAACCGAAGTCGGTCAGGATGGCCCAGACCAGAGATGGCGTGGCGTCGATGTCGATGCAGGAGTGAATCTGCTGCATGGGGGCCGTGATGGCCTCAGTACCTGCGCCGGGGCGCCGCTGCGACCGGTCGCTTGTTCTCGATGTGGCGGAAGGTGATCCGCCCCTTGGAGAGATCGTACGGGGACAGTTCCAGCGACACCTTGTCGCCGGCGAGGATGCGGATGTGGTGCTTGCGCATCTTGCCGGCGGAGTAGGCGACCAGTTCGTGGCCGTTGTCCAGCGTGACGCGGTAACGCGAGTCGGGCAGCACTTCGCTGACGACGCCGTTCATTTCGAGGTGTTCTTCCTTCGCCATGGCGAGGCCTCCGGAGAAAAGCGGGAGCGGGAAGACCGGCCGAGGCCGGTTCCTCCGGCGGACACGCGGATGCGGGTCGTTGACCGCTCGCGGCGCCCTTGCGTTGCGGCGCCGCGCGGGTCGCGCGGCGCACTGTGCAGGCGCGCGGCGCGTTGCCGCGCGCTGCCGGGTCGAACCGGACGGTCAGAGCGGCTTGATTTCGGCCGCTTGCGGGCCCTTGGCGCCCTGCTTGACGACGAACTCGACGCGCTGACCCTCGGCCAGCGACTTGAAGCCGCCGCCCTGGATCTCGGAGAAGTGCGCGAAGAGGTCCTTGCTGCCATCCTCAGGCGTGATGAATCCGAAGCCTTTGGCGTCGTTGAACCACTTGACGGTACCTGTAGCCATTTTCTCGTTCCTTGAAAGGTAGTTGAGAAATCATCGCTCGCAGGAAAGCCCCGCGGCGAGCTAACGATCAAGAAACGTGAACCTGGGGAAACCTGAAATGCGCCGTTGCGGTGTGCTGCAGCGGGCCCAAGAAGACCGGAGGAAAGACGAAACTCTAGCGAAAGCCCGCGCAGAGTAACCGTTATCCACCTCGCTGTCGAATGCCGGCGGTCTGCGGCCGGGCCTTGGACGCGGCGCTTGCCCCTTGTATTTCGGCGTAGCGGCCAGAGCGCCCGCTCTAACCCCCGGCTTGCCGGGCGCCAGCGGCGGGCGCAAAGTCGCCCGTCAGCGCCTCGAAACGGACGGTCTCGACGACCGGCACCCTCATGCCCGACCCGCTTGCCCTTCGCCTGTCCGACGCTCGCGGCCTGCTGCGGCTCGGCGCCGACGCCACGCTTGGCATCACCGACCTGGTCGAGCAGATGCACCTGACGATTTCGCGGCGCGCGCTGCCGCTCGGCCGGCCGGCCGGCGGACGGACGCGCGGGATCACCGGTGCCGTCTACGGCAGCATTAGAGGCATCACTCGGCTGGCTTCGAGGGGGCTCGACTCTTCGGTGCGCCTCTTCGAGAGCCCGGAACGGCCGGCCACGACGACGGCCAGGCGCGAAGCGGCGCTCGCTTCGCTCAACGGCATCTGGGGCGATCACCTGGCGGCGACCGGCAACCCGCTGGCCATCCGGATGTCCATCCGCGTACGCGGCCGCGACCTCGACCTGTCCGCTGACGGGCTGAAGTCCGCCGTTGCACGGCCGGCCCGCCGCATCGCGCTTCTCGTTCACGGCCTTTGCATGAACGACCTGCGATGGCAGCGCGACGGGCACGATCACGGCGAGATGCTCGCCCGTGAACTCGGCTACACGACGCTGGCGCTGAACTACAACAGCGGCCTGCACGTCTCGGACAACGGCGAGCAGCTGGCGGTGCTGCTGGAGCAGCTCGTCTCCTGCTGGCCGGTGCCGGTCGACGAACTCGTGATCGTCGGCCACAGCATGGGCGGCCTGGTGGCGCGCTCGGCATGCCACGTCGCCGGGCGCCGGTCGCTGGCGTGGCTGCGGCGCCTGAGCCACCTGGTCTTCCTCGGCACGCCGCACCACGGCGCGGCGCTGGAGCGCGGCGGGCGCCTGCTCGACTCGGTGCTCGAACTGAGCCCGTATGCCGCGCCGTTCGCCCGCCTGGGCAAGGCGCGCAGCGCCGGCATCACCGACCTGCGCTTCGGCAACGTGCAGCGCGCCGACTGGGAAGGCCGCCACGCACACGACCAGCGGCACGACGACCGGGTGCCGACACCGCTGCCGGCGGGTGTGGCGGTGCATTGCGTCGCCGCCACCACCGCCGGCGAGCCCCGGGGACTGCGTCACGCCCTGATCGGCGATGGGCTGGTCTCGCTGGCGAGCGCCTGGGGTGAGCACCGCGACAAGCGCCTGGCACTGGCCGTCCCGGCTTCCCGCAAGGTCCTGGTCACGCGGGCCAATCACCTCGACCTGCTCAGCCGGGCCGAAGTCGCGCTCTGCCTGCGGCGCTGCCTGGCCTGAGGCCCCGCGCCCTCTAGCTGTTTTGGGGCCCGCCGCTGCGGCCGACCAGCAGGCCGCGCACGTAGTCGGCGTGCAGGCGCAGCGTGTAGAGCTGCGACAGGTAGGCCTTCGGCACCTTGACCCGGTTCAGCCGCGCGTCGATCTCGTTCATCCGCGCCAGCTGCGCCCGCGCATCGGCGTGCTCGGCGAGCGCGGCGCGCTCGATGCGGTTGACCTCCACGTACCAGCCGTCGAGCTTGCTGCGGATGCGCCAGTCGTAGAGCTTCGGCAGGTAGGCGAACGCCGGGATGGCGATGGCCAGCAGAGGCAGCAGGATGAACAGCAGCCGCTCGGCCCACACGGCGATCCAGAACGGCAGCA
>JBHJND010000337.1:0-3514 GCA_048497655.1 Caballeronia novacaledonica | reverse complement strand
CGAGGTGCCCCCACTTCCCTGGTTCGGCGCGTATTTTGCCTGCGCGGCGGTGAGGGTCTTCCGCCGAGCCCGGAGCGGATCCCGGCGGCCGGCGCCGGCGCCGCCGCCGCCACAACTCCGTTGCGAGATGCAGTTCGACGTTCCCGATCCGCGCTACACGCACTCCGTTCAGTCGCGCGCGCTGCTGCGGCTGGCGGTGCGGCTGTCGATCGGTTTCGTGGTCGTCCTGTGGCTCATCCACCTGATGAACTGGGGGCTGGACCTCGATCCGGCTCCTTTCGGCGTGCGGCCGCGCGAATGGCTGGGGCTCATCGGCATCGTCACCGCGCCGCTGGTGCACGGCGACTTCGCGCACCTGGTGGCGAATTCGGCGCCGCTGCTGGTGCTCGGCGCAGTGATGCTCTTCCTCTATCCGCATTCGTCGCTGCGCGTGCTGCCGGCGATCTACCTGGGCACGGGGGTGGCCGTGTGGCTGTTCGGCCGCGACTCGGCGCACATCGGCGCCAGCGGGCTGGTCTACGGGCTGGTTTTCTATGTCTTCGTCGCCGGCCTGCTGCGCCGCGACCGGCGCGCCATCGCCGCCTCGCTGCTGGTGGCGTTGATGTACGGCACGCTGGCGTGGGGCGTGCTGCCGATCAGGCCGGGCGTGTCCTGGGAAACGCACCTGGCGGCGGCGGTGATCGGCATGCTGCTGGCGCTCGCCCTGCGCAGGTTCGACATCCCGCCGCGCAAGCGCTACGAGTGGGAAGACGAGACGGCCGGCGACGACGAAGGCGACGCCTGGTCATCGTCTGCCGGCCATGAAGATGGCGAGGCGCACTCGACGATTTCCGGGCCGCGGCCCCCCGTCGACCGGCGGCGCGCACTTCCCTTGTCATCGCGCAGAACGTGATGCCCCACGGACGGCAAACTTGACCGGCGAAGGATCTTTCGACACAAGCACGGGCGAGGTGGACATGGACAGGCCGTGGCTGGCCCAGTACCCGACCGGCATCCCGGCCGAGATCGACATCGAGCGATTTGCGTCACTGAAGGACGTGCTGGCCGCCAGCTGCGCGCGCTTCGCGAGCCTTCCGGCATTCAGCTCGATGGGCACGGCAATGACGTTCCGGCAACTCGACGAGGCGAGCCGCGCCTTTGCCGCCTGGCTGCAGAAAGGCGCCGGATTGCAGCGCGGCGATCGCGTCGCCCTGATGCTGCCCAACCTGCTGCAGTACCCGGTGGCACTGTTCGGCGTGCTGCGGGCCGGCATGGTGGTGGTGAACGTCAATCCGCTGTACACGCCGCGCGAACTCGAGCACCAGCTGAACGACTCCGGCGCCACCGCCATCGTGGTGCTGGAGAACTTCGCGCACACGTTGTCGCAGGTGATCAAGGCCACGCCGGTGCGCATCGTCGTCACGACGCAGGTGGGCGACCTGCTGCCGCCGCTCAAGCGCCTGCTGACCAACGTCGTGGTGAAACATGTGAAGAAGCTGGTGCTACGCTGGCAGATCGCTGGCGCGGTGGACTTCAACCGGGCGCTCGCCACCGGCCGCGCGCAGTCGCTCGACGACGTGACGCTGACCCGCGACGACCTGGCCTTCCTGCAGTACACGGGGGGCACGACCGGCGTGGCCAAAGGCGCGATGCTCACCCACGGCAACATGGTGGCCAACGTGCTGCAGGTGGGAGCCTGGATGTCGCCCGGCATGAACGACGGTGCCGAGACCGTGGTGATTCCGCTGCCGCTGTATCACGTCTTTGCGCTGACCGGATGCCTGTCGTTCTTCAGCAAGGGTGCGCAGATCCTGCTGATCGCCAACCCGCGCGACCTGCCGGCCTTTCTCAAGACGCTCGGGAAGACGCGCTTCTCGGCGATCATCGGCGTCAACACGCTGTTCCGCGCGCTGCTCGACGCGCCGGGCTCTGCCCAGGTCGACTGGAGCAGCCTCAAGCTCGCGGTTGCCGGTGGCATGGCCGTGCAGCAGGTGGTCGCGCATCGCTGGCGGCAGCTGACCCCCGTGCCGCTGGTGGAGGGCTATGGGCTCACCGAGAGTGCCCCGGTGGCGATCGCCAACCCGGTCACCATCGCGGAGTGGAGCGGCCAGATCGGCGTGCCGCTGCCCAGTACCGACGCGGCGATCCTCGACGACGACGGCAAGCCGGTCGCGCTTGGCGAAGTAGGTGAGATCTGCCTGCGCGGACCGCAGGTGATGAAGGGCTACTGGAACCGGCCGGAAGAGACCGCCAAGGTGTTCACTGCCGACGGCTGGCTGCGCACCGGCGACATGGGCGTGATGGACGAGCGCGGCAACATCCGCATCACCGACCGCAAGAAGGACATGATCGTGGTTTCCGGATTCAAGGTCTTCCCCAACGAGATCGAGGACGTGCTGGCAACGCACCCCGGCGTGGCGGAGGCCGCGGTGATCGGCGTGCCCGATGCCCGATCGGGCGAGGCGGTCAAGGTGATCGTGGTGCGCAAGGACCCGACGGTGACGGAAGCCGCGCTGCTCGCGCACTGCAAGCAGCACCTGACCGCCTACAAGATGCCGCGCATCGTCGAGTTCCGCACCGAGCCGCTGCCGAAATCGAACATCGGCAAGATCCTGCGGCGGGAGCTGCGCGAGCCGCCGGCGGCGTGAGATCGCCAGCAGGAGCGGATGCCTGTCGCCCTCGCCGCCGAAACGGAACAGCGGTCCGGGCTATGCGGCAACGCCGTCGTTCTGCCCGAACTCCTGAACCAGATAGGCCGGAATCGCCTCGAGGCCGGCCATCAGCGCCGCACGCCAGCGGCGCTCGCCGTGCACGATGACGTAGCCCTCGGGCGTCGGGCGGAGAAGCACCGGCCGCAGCACGCCGTGCTCGCGGATCTCGGCAGCCAGCGGCTCGACCTCCTGCGGCCGGTAGCCGCTACTGTGCGGATCGGGGTTGATGTCGATGCAGCGAACTTGCTTCAGGCGCATGTGACCTCCATGCAAACCGAGCGGAGTGGCTCTGACGTGTGCAGGCCGCAAGTTTGCCCATTGATCCGTTAACGGTTGATGAAGCGCGCTGCCGCTTTCGCGCGAATCCGTCGGTAATTTGGGACGGCCTCGCTCGTACGCAATTGGCGCTAAGCAAAGGCCGATAGGCCGCTGCCTTGCCGCGTCAGAATGCGGGCATCGCGACGGACCGTCGACCGGCAGTCGCGCCGTCAGAGTCCCCTCGATCGAGAACAACGGATGAACGCTTCCGGCACGCCGCAGCCGATCTGGACGCCGACGTCCGAGTTCGCCTCGGCCACTGTCATCGCCGACTACCAGCGCTGGCTGGCACGTCACCGCGGCCTGCGCTTCGACGGCTACGAGGAGCTCTGGCGCTGGTCGGTCGAGGACCTCGGCGGGTTCTGGCAGTCGATCCGGGACTACTTCGACCTGCACTCGGACGCGCCCATCGCCGCCGTGCTGCGCGACGCGCGCATGCCCGGCGCGCGCTGGTTCGAGGGCGCGCGGCTGAACTACGCGCAGCAGGTCTTCCGCCATGCGCGGAC
>JBHJND010000336.1:0-11213 GCA_048497655.1 Caballeronia novacaledonica | reverse complement strand
CACGCGCCGACTAGGTGAGAGTCCTTCCTGGGACAGACGAACTGCCGGCCGTTTGCCGCCGGTACGCATCGAGGCAGGTCGAAGAACTCGGCGGGATTGGGCGTGGTCCTGCAGTCGGAGGGCATGCCCGGGGCCGGGTATTCGAACCGGATGCCCCCTTCGGCAAACTTGTAACCCCACGCCGACGGTGCCAGGTCCCACAGCATGGCGCCGTTGTTGGAACGCAGGATCGCCGTCTCCTGGTCGACCCGTATCTCGCCGTTGACGACGCTGACCAGGACCTTCCGCGGGTTCGCCGGCCCGGCGGCGGCCGATTCCCAGGGCCACGTCGTCGGCGTCGAGCACGACGCCAGGGCGATAGCGGACGCACACAGCAGAACCGTCGATTTCCTCACCTGGTTCCTCCCGTTCGAGCGGCGGCACATGCCGCCGGTCACGGATGATGGGCCAAGATGCGCCGCTTGTGAATCCGCGGCATTGGGGACATCCGCAAGGCTGTCTGCTCGTGGCACCGCGCCGGGGCGAAAGGGCGCCGGTCAGGCCCGCGGCGTCGCCCGCGCGATGATCGCCGCGCAGTCTGCCCGGCGGTCGAGGGCGCCGAAGTTGTGCTGTCCCGTGCCCGCCAGCCGCGAGGCGCAGAAGGCGTCGGCGATGAACGCCGGCGCGTGGCGCACCAGCAGGCTCGCCTGCATGGCCAGCGCCATCCGGTCGACGACGGCGCGGGCGCGGTACTCCAGGTCGGCCGGGTCGGCGAACTCGCGCTGCAGTTCGGCGACCGCGCGGTCCAGCGGCGCGCTGCCGACGCGCGCCGGGGCCAACTCGCCGAAGAAGGCCTCGATCGCCGCCGGCGACTTGCGCAGCACGCGCAGCACATCGAGGCACTGCACGTTGCCGCTGCCCTCCCAGATCGCGTTGACCGGCGACTCGCGGAACAGGCGCGGCATGGGGCTGTCCTCCATCACGCCGCTGCCGCCGATGCACTCCATCGCCTCGTAGGTGAGGTTCGGCGTGCGCTTGCAGATCCAGTACTTGCCCACCGCGGTCAGCACGCGCACCAGCAGGTCCTCGCGTTCGTCGGCGCGCGAGTCGAGCGCGCGCGCCACCCGCATCGCCAGCGCCAGCGAACCCTCGTGCTCCAGCACCAGGTCGGCCAGCACGTTCATCATCAGCGGCTGGCGGTTGAGCACGGTGCCGAAGGCCGAGCGCAGCGCGCAGTGGTGCAGCGCCTGCGCCACCGCCGCGCGCTGGCCGGCGGCCGAGCCGACCATGCAGTCGAAGCGCGTCATCGCCACCATCTCGATGATCGTTCGCACGCCGCGGCCTTCCTCGCCGACCATCCACGCCAGCGCGCCGCGCAGCTCGGTCTCGCTCGAGGCGTTCGACACGTTGCCCATCTTGCGCTTCAGGCGCAGCACCTGCAGCGGGTTCTTGCTGCCGTCGGGCCGCCAGCGCGGCAGCAGGAAGCAGGACAGCCCGCCCGGCGCCTGCGCCAGCACCAGGAAGGCGTCGCTCATCGGCGCCGAGACGAAGTACTTGTGGCCGACCAGCTCGTAGGCCGTGCCGGGGCCGCCGGCGCCGACCGGGAAGGCGCGCGTGGTGTTGGCGCGCACGTCGGAGCCTCCCTGCTTCTCGGTCATCGCCATTCCGACGGTCAGGCCGTGCTTCTCTGCGTCGGGCACGTTGCGCGGGTCGTAGACGCGCGCGGTGATCTTCGGCTCCCACAGCCGGGCCAGCTCCGGCGTGGTGCGCAGCGACGGCACGGCGGCGAAGGTCATCGTCACCGGGCAACCGTGGCCGGCCTCGACCTGCGTGTGCAGGTAGCAGCGCGCCGCGCGGGCGACGTGCGCGCCGGGTCCGGGTTCGGTCCAGGGCGACGAGTGCAGGCCGTTCTCGATCGCCGTGGTCATCAGCGCGTGGTAGGCGGGGTGGAAGCGGACCAGGTCGACGCGGTTGCCAAAGCGGTCGTGCGTGTCGAGTTCCGGCGGCACCCGGTTGGCCGCCGCGCCGAGCTCGATGTACTCGGCGGTGCCGACCAGGCGGCCGAACTCCACCAGCGACTCGTGCGCCGCCGCCGCCCCCTCGCGGCGCACCGTCTCCTGCAGCGCCGCGTCCTCCAGGTACGGGTTGTAGTCGGCCAGTTCGCGCGCGACGTTGACCACCTCGTGCGTCTCGGCGAGGAAAGGCGCGGATCTGGACATCGTCTCGGGAGCGTTCATCGGCGGGCCTCCAGGGCAGTGCGGGCGGCGGCGCGCGGGACCGGTCGGCGGTGCGCCGCAGGGGTGTCGTTCAGGAAGTCCTTCCAGATCGCCTGGCCGGCGGCATCGAAGCGGATCACGGCCTCGACGAAGGCGGAGCGCGCCTGCTCGTCGACCAGCGGCACCGGCAGCAGGGGGTCGAACACCAGCTGCCGGATCGCCTCGTCGCCGAGCAGGAACGACTCGCGCGCCGCGGCCTCGGGGTCGAGGCGGCGCGCGTTCGCCAGCCAGCGCTCGAGCCGCGCGCCCGTGTTGCGGTAGCCGCGGGCCAGCGCCTTGCCGTCCCACAGCGAGCGGGCGCGCCGCTCGCGGCCGGCGTCGAAGTCGCCGGCGCGGAACACGGCGGCGTCGCTCTCCAGTCCCAGCCGGGTCAGCCGCCGGCGCGCCGCAGCGACGCCGCCGGCGAGGTTGTCGGGGCGGACGTGCAGGCCGCGGTCGAGCTCGCGCAACCCGAGCAGGCCGAGCGCGCGGTCGCGCGCGCGCAGCGCCACGCGGTCGCTGCGGCCGAGCGCGCCGACGTGAACGGCGATCCATTCGCCGCTCCACTCGCGCGTGCGCGCGCCGGCCTCGCGCCAGGCGGCGACGTCGGCTGCCAGCGTCGAGGCCTTGCGGCCGAGCCGGTAGGCGCCGCGCTCGACCGGCTCGACCAGGCCGGCGGCGGAAAGGCGCGCCAGCGCCACCCGCACGCCGCTGGCGGGAATGCCGAACAGCGCGCAGGCGCGCACCGCCTCGCGCGCGGCGAGCGGCTTGCCGTGGGCGCCGAGCAGCAGGCGCAGGATCAGCTGGCGGGGGCGGGGGACCATGCTTTCCTGTAGGCTACACCATCGTGCAATTCATGTCGCCGCGTGTAACTAACGGCGCGGCTCTGCGGAGCGGGAGGCAGGCATGGCAGGGCAGAGGCTGCGGGCAATGGCGGAGGAACTGTCGGCGTTCCGCGACGCGGTGCGGCGGTTCGTCGAGGCGGAACTGGCCCCGCACGAGGCGCGCTGGGGCAAACAGCAGCACGTCGACCGCGAGGCGTGGCGCAAGGCCGGCGAGATGGGCCTGCTGCTGGCCGACGTGCCGGAGCAATACGGCGGCGCCGGCGCCAGCTTCGCCCACGAGTGCGTGGTGTTCGAGGAGCTGCAGCGGGCCAACGTGACCAGCTTCGGCAAGCACGTGCACAGCATCGTCGCCCACTACCTGCTCGACTACGCAGCCGAGGAGCAGAAGACGCGCTGGCTGCCGAGGATGGCCGCTGGCGAGATGATCGGTGCCATCGCCATGTCCGAGCCGGGCGCCGGCTCCGACCTGCAGGGCGTGCGCACCCGCGCCGTGCGCCAGGGCGACGAGTACGTGGTCAACGGCTCGAAGACCTTCATCTCCAACGGCTACCTGGCCGACCTGATCTGCCTGGTGGTCAAGACCGACCCGGCCGCCGGCGCCAGGGGCGTGTCGCTGCTGATGGTCGAGACGCGCGACCTGCCGGGCTTCCGCTGCGGCCGCATCCTCGACAAGGTCGGCATGCACGGCCAGGACACCGCGGAGCTGTACTTCGACGACGTGCGCGTGCCGGCGGCGAACCTGCTCGGCGGCGAGGAGGGCCGCGGCTTCACCCAGCTGATGCAGCAGCTGCCGTGGGAGCGGACGATCGTCGCCGTGGCGGCGGTGGCGGCGATCGAGCGGGCGGTCGAGCTGACCGTCGAGTACACGAAGGAACGGAAGGCCTTCGGCAAGCCGCTGATCGAGATGCAGAACACCCGCTTCAAACTCGCCGAGTGCCGGACCACCGCGCAGGTCGCCCGCGTGTTCCTCGACGACTGCATCGAGCGGGTGATGGACGGCACCATGGACGCCGCCACCGCCTCGATGGCCAAGTGGTGGACCACCGAACAGCAGTGCCGTGTCATCGACGAGTGCCTGCAGCTGTTCGGCGGCTACGGCTACATGATGGACTACCCGATCGGCAAGATGTACGCCGACGCCCGGGTGCAGAAGATCTACGGCGGCACGAACGAGATCATGAAGGAGCTGATCGCCCGCTCGCTGTAGCGAGGCTTGCGGATCGAAGAAGCGCCCGCTCGCGCCTACCTCGCCGGTGCGGCGACGGTCCAGCTGTCGTCGACCTGCGCGTTGCGCCGCTGCGCCGTCTCGTCCTTCGGCAGCCAGGCGCGCACGTAATCGACCCTGACGCTCTCCGGCCCCACGGTGGCGCGCAGGTGGCCCGAGCTGCTGAGGATGGTGCCGCTCGTGTAGTGGTATTCGCGCGCCAGGTTCGGCCCGCTGGTCGTGTTCGCTGCGCTCGGCTGCGGCACCGCCTGGTAGACGATGCCGTCGAGCGACTGCCGCGCGTACAGGTGGTCGTGCCCGTGGAACACGGCGGTGACGCGGTGCTCCGCCAGCAGCGCGTGGATCGGCTTGTTCCAGCCCGGTCGCCGCGCGGCGAAGCCGTCGGTGCCGTCGAGGTTGCGGCCGCCCCACTCGAAGTACGGCGCCGCCTCGACGCCGCCGCGCATCTGCCCGTCGAGTCCGCCGACCAGGCTGTGCACGAAGACGAACTTGTAGAGCGCCCGGCTGGCCGACAGCGTCTGCGCCAGCCAGCGGTACTGCGCCTCGCCGAGGGTCAGGTTCCAGGCGTCGCGGCTGGGCTGGGCGGTGCTGTTCCAGTACGGGTCGAGCACGACGAACAGCGCGTCGCCCCACTGCCACGCGTACCAGGAGGTGCGCTGGCCGAGCGGGTCGCCGCCGTAGAAGCTGCCGGGCGCCGGATTGAGGAAGTAGCGCTGCCGCGCCTGCGTCGCCCACACGGCGAGGTTGGCCGCCGTGCCGTCGTTCAGCCACCCCGCTTCGGCATCGTGATTGCCGTTGACCAGGAACAGCGGCACCGAGTGGGTCAGCAGGCCGAAGTTGCCGCGCTCGTAGGCGTAGCGCGCGTTCACCGCGGCGGCGTCCGCCGCCGGGCGCGCTGTGGCGCTGAGCGGCTCGGCGTGCTTCTCGGCCATGAAGGTGTCGCCGAGGTCGACGTGGAAGTCCGGCGCGTCGGCCGCCACGTTGGCGAGCGTCCGCCGGTACAGCGCGAGGTCGGAGTTCTCGTCGAGGTGCGAGTCGGCCTGGACGGTGAAGACGAAGCGGCTGCCGGGCGGCCGCGCGGTCTGCAGGCGGTACGGCGGCGACGCGCTCGGTGCCGCCGTGCCGGCCGCCGAGAACTCGACGCGGTAGGAGTAGGGCGTGTCCGGCGCCAGGCCGTCGAGTTGCATCGCCAGCGGCTGGCCGGGCTGCAGGGCGTACGCGGCGGTGCGCCGGTCGTAGCTGCTGCCGGCGGTGCCGTAGGCGATCGACACCGTCCCGCTTTGCTGCGCCGACAGCAGGCTGATGCGCACCGAGTCGCCGGTCGGCGCGCCGAGCAGGACGCTGCCGTCGAACGCGACGGCGGAGGCCGGCGGCTGCGCCGAGGGCACGCTGGTGGTCGCGCTGCCGCTGCCGCCGCCGCAGGCGACGAGCACGGCCGCGCCGACGGTGCCGGCGACAGCGAGGAGGGCCCGGCTGGCGAGGCGGGCGCGTTTCATGGCACGGTGTAGCCGAAGGCGACGGCCCCGTGAACACGGCCCGGGCCTTCGTCCTTCGGCAGGAAGCTGCGCACGTACTCGACCGTCACGCCGGCCGGCGTGACGCGCACTCGGGTGTAACCGGTGTTGGGGAACTTGTCGCCGCTGGCGTAGGCGTCGGCGTAGTGCAGGGCGTAGTTCGGGTCGGCCGGCTCGGGCAGCGTCTGGTAGATGACGCCGTCGAGCTGCTGGCGCACCCAGATGTGGTCGTGCCCCTGGAAGAAGATCGTCACCCTGTTGGCGGCCATCAGCTGGTGGATCGGCAGCGCCCACGTTGGCCGCTGCGCGGCGAATTCGTCGACGCCCTTCGTGTTCCGGCCGCCCCACTCCCACAGGCCGGCCAGCTCGATGCCGCCGCGGCCGGTGCCCATCACGTGATGGGCGAAGACGAACTTGTACCTCGTGCGGCTTGCCTCCAGCGTGGCCTTGAGCCACTGGTACTGCGCCTCGCCGTGGGTCACTTCCCACGGGCTGCCGCTGCGCTTGTCGTTGCCGCCGAAGAGGTTGTCGACCGCCACCGGCGAGGACCAGTACGGGTCGATGACGACGAACAGCGCGTCGCCCCAGGTCCACGCGTAGTAGTTGCGCAGCAGGCCGATGTGCGGCACCTCCTCGCCGTTGCCCGAGTAGAAGCCGTCGGGCGCCGGCTGTGGGTACAGCCTGTTGCGCGCGTTCTGCGCCCACACCGCGACGTTCTCAGGCCCGCCGTCGAGCAGGTAGCGGGCCCCCTGCTCGTGGTTGCCGTTGACGAGGTAGATCGGCGCCGAGCGGCCGATCAGCCCCAGGTACGGCCGTTGCAGCGTGTAGCGCCCGGTCACCTGCGCCGCGTTGATCGTCGCCGCGCCGAGGGTGTCGACGCTGAAGTCGTCGCCCATGGCGATGTAGAAGTCGGGCCGGTCGGCGGCGGCGGCGAGCAGCGTGCGCCGGTACAACTCCGCGTCGAACTGCGTGTTCGTCCGCTCGGGGTGCGAGTCGCCCTGGACCGCGAAGGTGAAGCTGCTGCCCGCCGGTCGCGCCGTGTGAAAGCGCGCCTCGTCGGTCGATGCCGACGCCGCGCCGTCGCTGCTGCGGTAGGAGACTCGGTAGAAGTACTCCGCGTCCGGCCGCAGCCCGTCGATCAGAACTTCCGTCGGCTGGCTGGCGGACAGGGCGACGCGGGCGGTCTGGCGCTCGTAGACCCCCGGCGAGGTGCCGTAGCTGATGGCGATCTCGCCGCTGAGGTCGGCCGCGTACACGTTGACCCGCACGGAAGTCGCGGTGGGGCTGCCCAGCACGACGTTGCCGCCGAACGGCGTCGTCGCAAAGCCCGCGGGGCCGCTCGGCACCGGCGCAGCGTCGGCCGGCGACGACGGACCGGCCGGGCTGCCCGCGCCGCCGCCGCACGCCATCAGCAGCGCGACGAGCGCCAGCGAGGCGAGGCGCCGCAGTGCCTTCATGCCGTCCGCCTGCCTGCTTCCAGGGGATGACGCGTGCCCCGGCGTCGCCGCGACGTTCTCACGGCTCGAAGAACAGGTAGTCGGTGTTGCCGATGTACGGCGTCAGCACGCCGATGTCGCCTATCGGGCTCGCGTACAGGTAGTAGGTCGTGCCGACCGAGAAGTCGAAGCGGGTGCCGTCGGCGTAGGTGCCGGACATGATCGACTTGCGCAGCGCCGCCAGCCGGCTCTTCTGCTCGGCGGTCAGCGTCTTGTAGACCTGCGCGAAGACGGCGGCGTAGGCGTGGTTGTTGGCGCCGTCCAGCTCGCCGTAGACCGCCGACAGCCGCAGCACCTCGGCCTTGACCGCGTCCGCCGACGCGGGGCTGGCCTGCAGGCTGCGCAACAGCGTGGCGATCTGCGTGCGCAGCTGCACGATGTTGGCGGCGGGCGACGCGTACAGGTTGTCCTTCTGCTTGGCCACCAGGCTCGACATCAGCGTGGCCTGCTCCTGTGTCACGTAGCCCTTCGCGGTGTCGATCAGCGCCGCACCGGCGGTGGCGGTCAGCTGCTCGTCGATGCCGTAGCCCTCGTGGCCGACCGCCGGCGCATCCTTGATGTAGAAGCCGCCGTAGTAGGTGCCATGGCGCTCCGGGCAGAAGTAGACGTCGGCCTCCAGCGATCCCGCATACCAGCTGAACAGGTCGCTCGCGTAGGTCATCACGTTCACCGCCGTGCCCTGCGGCAGGCCGGCCATCTTGCTCCTGACCTGCTCGCTGCCGATGTCGGGCCACGACTTCCAGCCCTTGCCTTTCATCGCGTCGAGGTAGGCCTTCTGCGTCGAGTCGAGCGAGCGCAGCACCTCGGCGTACAGCACCGCGCGGTCGAAGCTGATCTGGCCGTCGATCAGGTACAGCTCGCGCGAGGCCTTCTTCACCGCGTTCAGGTTCAGGCCGGAAGAACCGGCGGGAATCTCGCCGTCGAGCTGGCGGCGGAACGCCTTCATCAGCGGATAGCGCTGGTAGCCGTACTGGTCGACCTGCTGCAGCTGCGTCGAGGCGAGCGCCTTGAGCTTCGCCATCTGGCTGTCGTTGAGGATGAAGATGACGTTGTTGGCGATCCGGGTCAGGAAGCTGGTGTTGTGGCCCATCTCGTCCGGGTCGTTGTCGCGCAGGTACTGGAAGCCGGTGTAGTCGGCCACCTTGCCCGGCGGGAAGAACGACTGCGCCGGCAGGTTGCCGGTCATCATCGCCAGACCGGAGAAGGCGAGCGTGGTGGCCTGCGCGCCGTCGGAGATCGACTGGGTCGTCGTGAAGGCGCGCGCCGGCGCCGGCGGCTTAGCCGCCACGGCGGGAGTCGCGCTCACCGCGGCCGAGGTGCTGCCGCTGCCGACGGCGTTGGTCGCCAGCACGGTGCAGGCGTAGGTCACCCCGTTGGCCAGGCCGCCGACGGTGAGCGGGCTCGCTGCTCCGGTGGCCGTGCGGGAGACGCCGGACGCGCTGCAGCTGGCCGTGTAGCCGGTGATCGCCGCGCCGCCGTCGGAGGCGGGCGCGGCGAACGAGACACTGATGCTGGCGTCGCCCGCCGTCGCCGCCACGGCGGACGGGACGCCGGGGGCACTGGTAGCCGGCGTCGCGGTTGCTGTCGAACTGCTGTCGGAGCCGCCGCAGGCGGCGAGGGTGGCGGCGAACAGCGCCGTCGAGAGATGCCGTAGGAGGGTGTTCATGGTGTTGGCCGAGGAAGCGATCGGATCGGGAGACTTCTTCCGTTCCCGCGACTGATCCTAGGCCGGCGCCACCGCCGGAAAATTAAACTTCTGTCATCCCGTCGGCAGCGACAGCCGCAGCGCCACCTGGTCGGCCGGGCCGGGCTCGAGCGTCAGCTCGCCGCCGTGCGCGCGGGCGATCTCGCGCGCCAGGCTCAGGCCGAGGCCGCTGCCCTCGACCGCGCGGTTGCGCGACGGGTCGCCGCGGTAGAAGCGGTCGAAGAAGCGCTGCCGGTCCTCGGCGCCGATCGGTGCAGACGCATTGGCGAACACCACTTCGACCGCCGCCGGCAACCGACGCGCGACCACCTCGATCCAGCCGTCAGGCCGGCAGTAGCGCACGGCGTTGCTGAGCAGGTTGTTGAGCAGCTGCCGCAGCAGCACCGCGTCGCCCGGCAGGACTAGGCCGCGCTCGATACGGCTCGTCACCTTCTGGCCAGCGACGAGCATCTGCGCGTCGGTCATCAACCCGTCGAGCATCTCGGTCAGGTCGACCCGGCTGACGTGCAGCGCGAGCCGGCCGGCGTCGGCCTGCGACAGCAGCAGCAGCTTGCGCGTGACCGTGGCCAAGCGCTCGACCTCCTCCAGCAATTCGGCCAGTTCGTCGTGGATGGCGCCGTGCTCCGTGCGCGCCAGCGCCTGCTCGAGCCGGCCCTGCAGGATGGTCAGCGGCGTGCGCAGTTCGTGCGCTGCATCGGCGGAGAAGCGCGACGCCTGCCGGAAGCTCGCCTCCAGGCGTCCCAGCATGGTGTTGTAGGCATCGATCAGTTCCCTGAACTCGCGATCCTCGCCGGCGCCGGCCAGCCGCTGGTCGAGTGCCTTCTGGGTGACGCTCGCCATGGCTTCGCGCAGCCGGTTCACCGGCCGCATCGTCAAGGCCGACAGCAGCCAGGCGCCGAGCGCGGTGAGCGCCAGCGCCAGCGGAAAGACGACCTTCAGGGCATCCTGCACTGCGCCGCGCAGCTCGGCCTCGGTCGCCCGCAGGTCGACCGCGAGAAAGGCGCGGCCCGCCGGCACCGTGAACAGCGCCGCGCGCCACTGCGTCTGCGCGGCCGTGAACGACGCCAGCGAGCACTCGCCGGCGGCCGGGCGGTCCGCAGCGGGCGGCTTCTTCGGCTCTGCCGGCCGGCCCTTGCTGCCGGGCTCTTTCGGCCGGTCGTCGCGCGGCTGGCCGGCGGCCGGCTGCCAGTCCAGCGTGTCGAAGGCGAATCCGTCGCTCCAGTAGTTCGAGCGGAAGCTCTCGCCGCCCGCGGCCGGCTCGTGGCGCAGCATCAACTGCTCGGCCGAGGTCAGCCGCAGCTTTGCCATCAGGTCCGCTTCGAGCCGGTCGATGCGCTCGCCGTGGCCCGGCTCGCGGGCCAGCCGCCGCGCTTCCGTGCACAGGCGGGCGTCGAGCCTCGCGACCTCGAAGCGCAGCAGGCTCGACCAGCCCACCGCCAGCACGACGGCCATGACCGCGGCGACGATCAGGCCGGCGATGACGAACAGCCGGGTGCGGAACGAGATCGTCATGCCGCCGCTACGGCGCCTTTCTGAAGCGGTAGCCGGAGCCGCGCACCGCCTCGATCGGCGAGGCGGACTCCACGCCTTCCTCGATCGCAGCGATCTTGTCGCGCAGCCGCTTGATGCTGACGTCGACCACGTTGGTGCTCGGGTCGAAGTCGTAGCCCCACACGTGCTCGAGGATCTGGCTGCGCGTGAACACCTGGCCCGGGGACCGCATCAGGTACTCCAGCAGGCTGAACTCGCGGCTGGTCAGCTCGGCCGTGCGGCTGCGGCAGGCGACCTGCCGGGAGACGCGGTCGAGACGAAGCTCGCCGACCTGCAGCAGGTTGTGGCGCTCGTCGGCGGCGCGGCGCGCCAGCGCGTTGATGCGCGCGGCCAGCTCGCCGACGAAGAACGGCTTGGCCAGGTAGTCGTCGGCGCCCATGTCGAGCCCGCGGATCCGGTCGCTCACTTCGTTCAGCGCGGTGAGCAGGATCACCGGGGTCGATACGCCGGCCTGGCGCAGCCCGCTGAGCACCGACAGGCCGTCGCGTCCCGGCAGCATGATGTCGAGCACGATCACGTCGAAGCCGCCGTCGCGCGCCAGGTCGAAGCCGGCGTTGCCGTCGCTGCAGTGCTTCACCTGCAGGCCGCGCGCCGTCAGCCCCGAGCAGACGAAGTCGGCGATCTTCTGTTCGTCCTCGACAAG
>JBHJND010000335.1:0-5972 GCA_048497655.1 Caballeronia novacaledonica | reverse complement strand
GCATTGCCGCGACCACTGCCGCAGCCGCCGGCCTGCCGCTGTCGCAGGCGGCGCTGGCGCAGGGCGCCGCCGCCGAGGCGGGCTGGACGTGGGACAAGGGCGTGTGCCGGATGTGCGGTACCGGCTGCGGCATCCAGCTCGCCACGGCCGGCGGCCGGGTGGTCGCCACCAAGGGCGATCCCGACGCGCCGGTGAACCGCGGCCTGAACTGCATCAAGGGATACTTCAACGGCAAGATGATGTACGGCGCGGACCGGCTGACGCAGCCGCTGATGCGGATGAAGGACGGCAAGTTCGACAAGAAGGGGCCGTTCGTGCCGGTCAGCTGGCAGCTCGCGCTCGACGAGATGGAGCGCCAGTTCCGCAAGTCCTACGCCGCCAAGGGGCCGCACGGCGTGGCGATCATCGGCTCCGGCCAGTACACCATCGCCGAGGGCTACACGGCGGCCAAGCTGATGAAGGCGGGCTTCCGCTCGAACAACATCGATCCGAACGCGCGCCACTGCATGGCGAGCGCCGTGGTCGGCTTCATGCAGGTGTTCGGCATCGACGAGCCGGCCAACGTCTACGACGACATCGAACTGGCCGACACCTTCGTCCTGTGCGGCGCCAATCCGGCCGAGGCGCACCCGGTGCTGTGGTCGCGGATGACCGACCGCAAGCTCGGCCACAAGCCGACCCGGATCTTCAACATCACCACCTACGCCAACATGTCGTCGGACATCGCCGACGTCGACATCGTCATCAAGCCGAACGGCGACCTGGCGATCATGAACTACCTGGCGCGCGAGATCGTCGCCCGCAACGCGGTGGCTACCGAGTTCGTCGCGAAGCATTGCGTTTTCGCCGCCGGTGCGGTCGACATCGGCTACGGCATGCGGCCGACGACGAAATTCGCTCTCGACGCGGAGAAGGACACGGTGGCCAAGGAAATGGCGATCGTGCTCGACAGGAACGAGGCGATCGGCCAGCGTCGCCAGGCCGGGCAGAAGATCGAGCAGAAGGACCGTACCGCCGCCGGCCGCCACTGGATGATCAGCTTCGACGAGTACAAGAAGGGCATCGAGCCCTACACGCTGGAGTTCGTCGCCGAGGTGGCGAAGGGCGACGTCGACGAATCGATCGACAGCTTCAAGGCCAAGCTGAAGCAGCTGGCCGACGCCTACTGCGACCGCAGCCGCAACATCCTGACCTGCTGGACCATGGGCGTGAACCAGCACCAGCGCGGCGTGTGGGTCAACACGCAGATCTACGCGCTGCACCTGCTGCTGGGCAAGCACGGCATCCCGGGCAACGGCGCCTTCTCGCTGACCGGCCAGCCGTCGGCCTGCGGCACGGCGCGCGAGGTCGGCACCTTCGCCCATCGCCTGCCGGCCGACATGGTGGTGGACAACCCGGCGCACCGCGCGCGTGCCGAGAAGATCTGGAGCCTGCCGGGCAAGACGCTGAACCCGCGCGTCGGCTACGACCACGTGGCGATCCTGCGCGGCCTGGAGGACGGCGACATCGGCTTCCTGTGGATCCAGGTCACCAACCCGTTCCAGTCGAGCCCGAACATCAACCACTGGACCCGCGCGGCGCGCGAGATGGAAAACTTCGTCGTCGTCTCGGACGTCTACCCGACCATCTCGGGTAAGGTGGCCGACCTGATCCTGCCGGCCGCCTACATGCTGGAGAAATGGGGCATGTACGGCAACGCCGAGAGGCGCACGCAGGTGTGGCGGCAGCAGGTCGACCCGCCGGGCGAGGCGCGCACCGACGTGTGGATGATGCTGGAGTTTTCCAAGCGCTTCCGCCTGCGCGAGGTGTGGGGCGAGAAGAAGATCCCGGGCCTGAAGGCCGAGGGCTTCGCCGACGACACGCTGCCCGACGTGATCGCCGAGGCGGCGAAGTTGGGCTACACGCCCGAGTCGACGCTGTACGAGGTGCTTTTCGCCCGGCCGGAGAACCGGAAGTTCACCTGGCCCGATGCGGTGGCCAAGGGCCACGGCAACGCGACGGTCAAGGCACTCGGCGAGAACTGGTTCGTCGAGAAGGCGCTGTTCGAGGAGTACCGGCAGTTCACGGTGAACTACCAGCACGACCTGGCGCCGTTCGACGTGTACTACGGCGACACGGTGCGCGGGCTGCGCTGGCCGGTGGTGCAGGTCGACGGCAGGTGGCAGGAAACGAAGTGGCGCTTCTCCGAGGGCAACGACCCGTACGTGAAGAAGGGCGAGGGCTTCAATTTCTACGGCGGCGCCTTCAAGGCGCTGCCCACCGGCACGGTCGACGCGGTGACCGACGCCAAGCCGGTGCCGCTGGCCGGCAAGGCGAAGATCTTCTTCCGCCCGTACGCGGCGCCGGTCGAGCAGCCCGACGCCAGCTACGACCTGTGGCTGACCACCGGCCGCATCCTCGAGCACTGGCACACCGGCTCGATGACACGGCGCGTGCCGGAACTGCACCGCGCGCAGCCGTCGGCGGTGATGTACATGCACCCGGAAGACGCGAAGAAGCGCGGGCTGAAGCGCAACGACACAGCCTGGGTCGAGTCGCGGCGCGGCAAGGTCAAGGTGGTGGTAGACACGGCCGGGCGCAACCGCATGCCGAAGGGCACGGTGTCGGTTGCCTTCTTCGACGAGAGCATCCTGATCAACAAGCTGGTGCTCGACGCGCTCGACCCGATCTCGCGCGAACCCGACTTCAAGAAGTGCGCGTGCAAGGTCTATAGGGTGTAGAGGCAGCGGCGCTGCGATCGTGCCGGCCGCACGCCGCCGCGAACGTGAGCGGCGACGGCCGGCGCAGGCAGCGCCAGATGGCGTTTTCGTCGCAATCATGGATCGACGCCAGTTCATCGTCGGGGCCGCGCAGGGCACGGCCGCCACGGCCTGCGGTGGCCTGGTCTGGTTTGCGCTGCTCGAGCAGCAGGCGAGCGCCGCGGCGCCGCTGCGGCCACCGGGGGCGCGCGCAGAGCGCGAGTTCGCCGCCACCTGCATCAAGTGCGGGCTGTGCGTGCAGGCCTGCCCATACGACACGCTGAAGCTGGTGAATGCGGCCGGCCCCGGGGCGATCGGCACGCCGGCGTTCACGCCGCGCGAGGTGCCCTGCTACATGTGCGAAGGCGTCCCCTGTGCGCGCGTGTGCCCGACCGGCGCGCTCGACCCGCGGTTCCCCGACATCACCAAGGCGCGGATGGGGCTGGCGGTGGTCGATCCGGAGAACTGCCTGTCCTGGCAGGGGCTGCGCTGCGAGGTCTGCTACCGCGTCTGCCCGGTGCGGGGCAAGGCGATAACCGTCGCCAACCACCCGCGGCAGATAAGCCGGCACGCGATGTTCGTGCCGGTGGTGCACTCCGAGGCCTGCACCGGCTGCGGCATCTGCGAGAAGAAGTGCCCGACCGAGGTCGCGGCGATCCGCATCGTCGACCCGAAGCTGGTGCAGGGGCGGATCGGCGTGCACTACCGGCTGGGCTGGAAGCACGAGCCGGCGTCGCCCGCCGGGCCGCAGTCCCTCCCGGCGCCCGAGGCCGCACCGGCACCGCCGGCGCCGAGGGCGTCGCCGCCGGCCGGTGGACTCGACTACCTGAATCGCGGAGGCACGCCGTGAGCGTGTCGTCGCCGGCGCCGGCCAGCCGGCCGGTGCGGCACTTCGCGATGCCGGCGAGCCTCGCCGGCAGGTTGCGCGTGTGGCGCTTCACCATCGCGCGCCGCGCGGTGCAGTTCGGCGTGCTGCTGGCATTCTTCGGCACGCTGCACTGGGGCTGGACCGCGTTTGCCGCGCCGTTGCTCGCCGGCAACCTGTCGGCGGCGAAGCTGGCCGGCGTGCCGCTGGCCGACCCGTTCGCCGTGCTGCAGATGCTGCTCGGGCGGCACGCGCTCGCCGCCGAGGTGCTGCTCGGTGCGACGCTGACGCTGGGCGTCTACGCGCTGCTCGGCGGCCGCGTGTTCTGCGCCTGGGTCTGCCCGATGAACGTAGTCACCGACGCGGCGTTCTGGCTGCGCGGCAGGCTGGCGTTGGGCGCCGGCGACGATCCGGTCCGCCCGCCTGCGCCGACCCGCTATTTGGTCCTGGCGCTGGTGCTGGCACTGTCGGCAACCACCGGCCTGATGGCTTTCGAGGCGTTCAGCCCGGTGGCCATGCTGCACCGTGAACTGCTCTACGGCGTCGGCCTCGGCCTGACCGGCGCGCTCGGCATCTTCCTGCTCGACGCGCTGGTGCTGCGGCACGGCTGGTGCGGCAGCCTCTGTCCGCTCGGTGCCTTCTGGTCGATCGTCGGCCGCGCCGCGCAGATCAGGGTGGCGTTCGACGATGACTCCTGCACGCGCTGCGGCGACTGCGTGAAGCTCTGCCCCGAGCCGCGCGTGCTGCACTTCGGCAATGCCGCCGCCACGGGGATGATTGCCTCGGGCGAGTGCACCAACTGCGGCCGCTGCATCGCCGTCTGCCCCGAATCCAGCCTGCGCTTCGACCTGCGCGCCCGCATCCGCGGCGCGGCGAAGCGCGCTGCCGCGCAGCAATCGACAACCGGAGGAACGACATGAAACGTCCGACACTGCTTCTCGCCGCGCTCTTCGCCGCGCTCGCCGGTTGCGCGACGACCGCGATCGACGATTCGCAACTGGGCCTGAGCAAGTCCAGCGTCTTCGACACGGCCACGCCGGCACCGTTCGGCTTCGAAGGCGCCGGCGCCGGGCAGGTGTCTCCGCCGCTGGCGGGATCCGGCATGCCGCCGATGATCAGCCACCCGGTCGACGCCTACCTGCCGATCACCGCCAAGGCCAACGGCTGTCTCGGCTGCCATGACCGCCAGCAGGACGCCGGCAGGCGGCCGGCCAAGGGCGAGCCGGCCGCCGCTCCGGCCAGCCACTACGCGAAAGGCGCCGACGGCAGGTTGGCCCTGTCCGGCGCCAGCTACAACTGCATTGCCTGCCACGCGCCGCAGGCCGGCGTGAAGCCGCTGGTAGACAACGTCTCGCGCTGAGCCGCCCGGGCCAGCGCGCGGCCCGGCCGGCCCTTGGCTCGAAGGACGCCGCGCTGCCGGTTGTGCCAATCTCCGTCCTGGCGCGCGACAGGGCGCGCGATCGATGGAGAAGCAGATGGCTCGCCTTGATGCCGACGTCGTGGTCGTCGGCGCGGGACTGTCGGGGCTGACGGCGGCATTCAGGCTCGCCCGGCAGGGGGTCCGACTGCGGGTGGTCGAGTCGGCCACGCGGCCGGGCGGGGTGATCGGCTCGGTGCGGCGCGACGGCGTGCTGTACGAGCGAGGACCCAACAGCGGCCTGGACACCACGCCGCTGATCAACGAACTGCTCGCCGAGGCCGGCATCGCCGGCGAGCGGCTCGATGCCAGCGCGGAGGCGGCGCGCCGCTACATCCTGCGCAACGGACAGCTCGCCGCACTGCCGACCTCGCCGCCGGCATTCTTCGCCACCCGGCTGTTCTCGTGGCGGGCCAAGCTGGCGCTGCTGCGCGAGCCCTTCGTCAGGCCGGCAGCTGCCGACGCGGAGGAGACGGTTGCCGCCTTCGTGCGCCGCCGCCTCGGCGCCGAGTTCCTCGACTACGCGATCGAGCCGTTCGTCGCCGGCATCTACGCCGGCGACCCCGACCGGCTGTCGGTGCCGGCGGCGTTCCCGCGGCTTGCCGCGCTCGAGCAGAAGTACGGCAGCCTGATCCGCGGCCAGATCATCGGCGCGCGCGAGCGCAGGAGGAGCGCCGAGAAGGCCAAGAACGCTGCCGTCAGCTTCTCGTTCCGCGAAGGCATGCAGACGCTTACCGACGCGCTGGCGCGCGGCCTGCAGATCGACTACGGCGTGCGTGCAGCCGGACTGCGCCGCGAGTCCGATGGCTCCCTGGTGCTCGATTGCGAGCGCGGCGAGGAGCGCTTCGAGCTTCGTGCGCGCTCGGTGCTGCTCGCCGTGCCGGCATACGAGGCGAAGCGGATCGTCGCGCGGCTGGCGCCGGAGGCGGCGACGGCGCTGGAGGCGATCGTC
>JBHJND010000334.1:0-13942 GCA_048497655.1 Caballeronia novacaledonica | reverse complement strand
ATCGCCGACGCGCAGCGTGCCGCCCGCGCCGTCGACGACGATCGCATTGACGCCGAACATCACGCCGTCGGGCGTCGCCCGCATGGCGGCCAGCACGTCGGTCACCTGCGGCGCATGCTCGCCGGTGGCCGGGTCGACGCCAGGAACCGAGCAGCGCGCGCACGGCTTGACCGGCCGGATGGCGATCGGACCGGCGCGCAGCAGCCTGGCGTAGTCCTCCTCGAATGCCGGCGGGCCGTCGAGCACGATGTTGGGCCGGAAGCGGGACATCGTCGCCTCGCCGGCGCCCTGCCGGCGCAGGCGCGCGTTCACCTCGGCGAGCGAGGCGGTGTTCGTGACCAGCAGCGGGAAGGCGTCGGCGAACTTGAACGGCGCGTCGACGCTTCCGGTGTAGCGGTGCGCCGCCAGCCGCGTGCCTTCGTAGTCGAAGCGCACCAGCCGCGCCGGCACGCCGAGGAAGTCGCCGAGCCAGGCGTCGGCGATCCCTCCCTGCGTGACCGCGGCGACCCGGTCGTCCCACACACGCACCTCGACCACGTCGCCCTCGGAGTCGAGCGGCACGTCGAGCAGCAGCATCCCCGGCGCCTTCAGCAGCAGGCTGGCCGTGGTCAGCTTGGTCTCGATCAGCGCCATCCTCGGGTACTCGCGCTGCGAGAGGAACTCTCCCTCCGCATCGACCACCACCCACTCGCGATCGCCGATGCCGTCGAATTCCAGCCCGGTGGCCGCCAACGTGGCAGCCTTCAGCGCGATGCCGCGGCAACCCTTTACGGGGAAGAGGTTCAACTCTGCAATTCGCGCGTTCATGGTTTCGGCGGTCCCGGCTGACGGCATGGAGGTTCGGTCGCGGCCACGGGGGCGGTGGCGCTGATCGAAAGCGGCTTAGCAATTATGCTTATCCACCGCCCGCAGCACGCGCGCACCCTCGTATAGCGGCCGCAACGGCCGGCCCCGATGACCGACATGCCAGACGACAAACCCGGCGACACCGCCACCCGCCCTGCTCCCGCCGGCGGCGCCGGCCTGCTGCCGTCGCTGGGCGACTGGCCGGCGCGCGACGCGCAGTCGGCCGCACTGGAGGCGGCGCTGCTCGACAGCGCCCGCGTGCTGCGCGCGCTGCACGAGCGCGTCGCCGCCGAGCCCGGCGAGGTGCACGACATGCTCGGCCGCTGTGACGCGCTGTTGGCGCGGGCGACCGAAGCGGCACGGGCGCAGCGCGCCTACGTGGCCTGGGACTGCCTGCAGCAGATCGAGCGCGAGCGCGTGCTGGCGATGTCCGACGACGAGCGTCGCGCCGAGACGGCGCTGGTGCTGGCCGAGAGCCGCACGCTGCTCACCGGCTGGCGGCAGGACGCCGCCGAGGCCATGGCCACCGGCGCACGCGGACACGCGCCGCCGGTGGCGCTGCTGCAGGGGCTGCTGCGCAACGTCCACGCGGCGCGCCAGGAAAGGCGGCACCGCATCGCGCTGGTGCGGCAGCAGCTGCCGGTGCTGGCGACGATGCTGGTCGTCGCCGTCGCGTTCTTCGGCCTGTGGGGGCAGCTCGGCGGCTTCGACTGGCTGGCGCGCGACGACGTGGAGGTCACCGTCGGCATGATCCTGGTCTCCGGCGTGCTGATGGGTTTCTTCGGCGGCCTGGTCAGCTTCGCCTTCAACTGGCTGCGCGCGGACCTTTCGGCGCGCAGCCCCGACCTGCGCACCCAGCGCTGGCTCAGCATTGCGCGGCCGATGATCGGCGCCGCGGTGGCGGTGCCGATCGTGCTGTTCGTCGAGGCGGGGCTGGTCAACCTCGGCCAGTTGTCGCCGGCGCTGGTGCTGGCGCTGTGCTTCCTCGGCGGCTTCTCGGAACGTTGGTTCGTGGCGCGGATCGACCGCATCGCCGGTGGCGGCGCCGATCGAGGCTGACGCGACCGCGGGACCGGCGCCGGCTCAGTTCTTGCGCCGTGCGCCATAGGTCGCCCGGCGCCATACGGCTTCGAGCGGCCCTTCGCCGAAGCGGCCGATCCAGGCCCTGCTGGCGACGAGCTGGACGGCGACGATCGCCAGTGCCAGCAGCGCCAGTTCGGCGCGGCTCGCCGATGCGCCGAGGCCGAGCCCCCACCCCGAAAGCAGCAGGCCCATCGCCACCGACTGCGCGATGTAGTTGGTGAGCGGCATCCGCCCCGCCGGCGCCAGCCAGGCGATCAGCCTACTGATCGACGGCCGCCGCTGCAGCCTCACCAGGGTTGCGACATAAAGGAGGGCCACCAGGGCGCCGACGTTCTGCAGCGCGTAGCCGAGGACTGACGGGTCGCCCGGCGAATCGCGCATCGTGACGAAGTTCAGCCAGGCCCCGGCCGCGGCGAAAGGCACTGCCGCGACACCAGTCCACAGCGCCACTCGCCACAGCCGCGCGTGCCTGCGCGGCCGCGCCAGCCAGCCGAGCCTGCCGGCGATGGCACCGAGCAGGAACAGCCCCATGACCTGCGGCAGCCCGAGCACGGCCATGGTGCCGAGGATGCTCAGGTAGTCGGCCACGCGCGGGCCGATCTGCTCCAGGTAGCCGCCCTGCGTGTACACCGCCAGCCGTTCGAGCGCCCACGCCGGCAGCCGCGCCGGGTCGTCCTCGGGCGGGAAGGCGTGCCGCGAGGCCTCGATGGCGGCCGTGCTCGCCAGGGTGAGCGCGGCGAACCAGAGCCACCAGGCGCGCGCGGCGGCCACCAGCGCCGCCGGCCTGCGGCCGGCGTAGCGCAGCAGCAGGAAACCGACCAGCGCATAGGGGGCGAGGATGTCGCCGAAGTACAGCAGCGCCCCGTGCGCCAGCCCGAGCGCGAGCAGGAACCAAAGGCGGCGCCGGTAGGCGGCGCGCGCATCGTCCTCGGGCAGTCGTCTGCGCAGCGAGCGCCATTGCAGCGCGAAGCCGAGGCCGAACAGGAAGGCGAAGATGGACAGGAACTTGGTCGAGACGAAGGTGCCGACCAGCAGGTGCACGGCGGCGTCGGCCGGGCCCGGGGGCTGCACGAAGAAGCCCAGCGGATCGCCCGCGCCCCAGACGAACGACTGGACGTTGACCTGCAGGATGCCGGCCAGCGCCAGCGCGCGCAGCGCGTCGACCGTCTCGATGCGTTGGCGCTTCAACCGCCGCGGTCCCTGGCGCGCCGGCAGCCGTGGCGTCCGGGCCGCTCAGCCGCCTTCGGGCCTGCCCATCTGCTCCAGCTTCGCCTTCAGCCAGCGCTCCACCGACGGGAAGACGAACTTGCTGACGTCGCCGCCGAGCATGGCGATCTCGCGCACGATGCTGCCGGAGATGAACTGGTACTGGTCCGACGGCGTTAGGAACATCGTCTCGACGTCCGGCAGCAGGTAGCGGTTCATGCCGGCCAGCTGGAACTCGTACTCGAAGTCCGACACCGCACGCAGGCCGCGCACGATCACGCGCGCCTGGTGCGCGCGGACGAAGTCGCGCAGCAGACCGCGGAAGCCGGCGACCTCGACGTTCGGATAGTGGCCGAGCACCTCGCGGGCGATGGTCAGCCGCTCGTCGAAGGAGAAGAACGGCCCCTTGGTGCGGCTGTCGGCCACGCCGACGACCAGCTTGGGAAACAGCCCGGCCGCGCGACGCACCAGATCCTCGTGCCCACGCGTCAACGGGTCGAACGTTCCCGGATAGACCGCGATGACCATCGTTACTCCCCGGCGCCGGCTGGCACCCCCGGTCGCGGATTATTCAGGCATTGCGCAGTTGCAGCAAATGGAAGCAGACGCGTCCGGCGCGCGCCGAACGCACGACGTCCAGGCCATGGGCAGCGGCGTCCGCCGGCGTGATCGGCAGCTCGCTCTCCGCGTAGACGAGCCCGCCATCGGCCAGCAGCCGGCAGACCGCGTCGACCGCCGGCCAAAGCAGCCCGGCGCCGAACGGCGGGTCGAGAAAGACGACGTCGAAGCTCGAGCGCGGCAGGCCGGCAGCCACCGCCAGCGCGTCGCCGGCGACGATCTCGACCTGCTGCGCGTCGAGTTTCGCCTGCAAGGCGCGCAGCAGCTGCAGCAGCAGCGGCTGACGCTCGACCAGCACCACGCGGTCTGCGCCGCGCGAGGCGAGCTCGAAGCCGAGTGCGCCGGTGCCGGCGAACAGGTCGAGGCCGCGCAGCGCACGAGTGTCCGCCCGCAGGTGCGCCAGCCAGTCGAACAGCGTCTGCCGGACGCGGTCGGGCGAGGGCCGCAGGCCGGGCACGTCGGCCACCGGGATCGGCGTGCGCCGCCACATGCCGCCGATGATCCGCACCTGCCGCGGCGCCCGCGCGAAGGCGGCGGCCGGCGGCGCGCGCGGCGGGCGTACTGGCTGCCTCACTTACACTGCGCTCCCTCGTCGACAGAAGCGATTCTCGCAGAGCATGAGCGTGGAGCAGGGCGGCTGGCTGGCGCGGCTGAAGAAGGGCCTGGAGCGCACGCGGGTGAACATCGTCGGCGTGTTCTCCGGCGGCGTGATCGACGACGCGCTGTTCGACGACCTCGAGGTGGCGCTGCTCGGCGCCGACTGCGGCTCGGCGACGGCCGCCGAGCTGCTGGCGACGCTGCGCGACCGGATCAAGCTCAAGGGCCTGAAGACGCCGGCCGAGGTGCGCGATGCGCTGCGCGACGAGCTCGCGGCGCTGCTCGCGCCGTGCGAGGCGCGCATCGAGCTGGAGCGCGCCGGGCCGCTGGTGATGATGGTGGCCGGCGTGAACGGCGCCGGCAAGACCACCTCGATCGGCAAGCTCGCCCACTGGCTGGCAGACCGGCACAAGTCGGTGCTGCTCGCCGCCGGCGACACCTTCCGCGCGGCGGCGCGCGAGCAGCTGGCGGTCTGGGGCGAGCGCAACGGCGTCGAGGTGATCGCGCAGAAGAGCGGCGACCCGGCGGCGGTGGTGTTCGACGCGGTGGCCGCGGCGCGGGCGCGCGGCATCGACGTGCTGATCGCCGACACCGCCGGCCGCCTGCCGACGCAGCTGCACCTGATGGACGAGTTGAAGCGCGTCAAGCGCTCGATCGGCAAGGCCATGGACGGCGCGCCGCACGAGGTGATCCTGGTGATCGACGGCACCAACGGGCAGAACGCGCTGGCGCAGGTGAAGGCCTTCGACGAGGCCGTCGGCCTTACCGGACTCGTCATCACCAAGCTCGACGGCACCGCCAAGGGCGGCGTGCTGGCGGCGATCGCGCGCGAGCGGCGCGGCCGGCCGCTGCCGATCTACTTCATCGGCGTCGGCGAGAAGCTCGAGGACCTGCAGCCGTTCGTCGCCGAGCGCTTTGCCGCGGCGCTGGTCGGCGCCGACTGATCTGGCGCCCCCGGCGCGCTCGCCCACTCAGGGCTTCGGCTGGGCGTCCGCGGCCGAGCCGGGTTCCGCCGCCTCGCCCTGCGCCGCCGCTGCTGCGGCAGCAACAAGCGCCTCGTTCGGTTTCGGCGGCGCCGGCCGGCGACCGTCGACCACGTGCATGACCGCAAGGTACGGATGGCGCAGCATCATCCGCGGGCCGGCATGGCGCATCGTGTCCCGCACCTGCTCGCGCTGGCGAGCGCCGTAGCAGTGGATCCTGCAGTTAACGCAGGTCGGCTTGTCGGCGCCGTAGGGGCACAGGGCCAGCCGCTTGGCCGCGTAGTCGGCCAGCCCCTGGCAATCCGCACAGAGTCCTTCGGCGGTGCCGTGCCGGTCGTGGCAGGCAATGCGCAGCATCGCCTTGATCGTCTTCAGTTCGCGCGCAAGCCGCGGCGTCAGCAGCTTCGCCTGGCGCGCTTCGGCGTGCTCTCCCATGGCCGGCATCCTGCCCGAGCGGTGGCACAGGAAACATGCGCTGCATCAATTCCGAACGCGCCCTGCACCGGCGGCGCGGCGATTCGGCAACCCTAGAATGCCGGCAGTGGACCGGCTCGTACTCCTGCCGCATGCGACTCGCCGCCGTTGACCTCGGCTCGAACAGCTTCCGGCTGCAGATGGGCCGGGGCCACGGCCGTCACGTCGAGCTGCAGGGCTACTGGAAGGAGACCGTGCGGCTGGCCGCCGGCGTCGGCGTCGACGGGCGCATCTCGCGCAAGGCGATCGAGGCCGCCTGCGAGTGTCTGGCGCGGATGAACGAGCGGCTGCGCGGGTTCGCCCCCGAGCAGGTACGCGCGGTGGGCACGCAGACGCTGCGCGAGGCGCCCAACAGCGACGAGTTCCTGCTCGAGGCGCAGAACGCGCTCGGCTACCCGATCGACGTCATCTCGGGGCGCGAGGAAGCGCGGCTGACCTTCGAGGGCTGCATGCACTCGGCGCCGCCGTCGCGGCAGCCGCGGCTGGTGGTCGACATCGGCGGCGCGTCCACCGAGCTGATCGTCGGCAGCGGCTTCGCGGCGCAGGCGGCGGAGTCGTTCAAGGTCGGCTGCGTCAACACCACGCTGCGCTTCTTCCGCGACGGCATCATCGACCGCGCCGGCTTCCGCCGGGCGCAGGTGGCGGCGGCGGCCGAGATCGAGGAGGCGGTGAGCGTGTTCAGCCGCGCCAACTGGCACGAGGCCTTCGGCGCCAGCGGCACCATCGGCGCGGCGGCGGAGCTGATTCGCCAGGTCGAGTGGGGCGACGGCACCCTGATCACCGCCGGGATGCTGCTGAACCTGCGGCAGCTGCTGATCGAGTACGGCGAGATCCGCCGGCTGAAGCTGCCCGGCATCAAGCCGGAGCGGGCGCAGGTGCTGCCCGGCGGCATCGCAGTGCTCGGCGCGGTGTTCGAGACGCTCGGCATCACCGAGCTGGTGCCGGCACGCGGCGGGCTTCGTCTCGGGCTGCTGTACGACCTGCTCGGCCGGCGCGAGCGGCACGACCTGCGCGACGCGACCGTGGCGCGGCTGCAGAAGCGCTTCGACGTCGATCGCACGCAGGCGCAGCAGGTCGGCCGCATCGCGCGCGAGTTGCACGACGCGCTCGATCCGCAGGCCGGCGAGGAAGAGGTCAAGCGGCTGGCCTGGGCGGCGGCGCTGCACGAGGTCGGCTTCGCCATCTCGCACAACGACCATCACAAGCACGGCGCCTACCTGGTCGGCAACGCCGACCTGGCCGGGTTCTCGACCTCCGACCAGAAGCGCATCGCCACGCTGATCCTCGGCCAGCGCGGCAACCTGCGCAAGGTCAACGAGGCGCTGCGCGAGCCGTCGCGGGTGGCGAAGATACTGGCGCTGCGCCTGGCGGTGATCCTCTGCCACGCCCGGCGGCCGATCGAGTTGCCGAAGTGGACCCTGCGCGCGGTGCGCGCCGGTTACGAGTTGCGGCTCGCAGGCGACTGGCTCGGCCGCCACCCGCTGACGCTGTTCCAGCTCGAGGAGGAAGCGGCGCAGTGGGAAAAGGTCGGCCTGCGGCTGGGCATCAGGCCGCTCTGACGGCCCGCCGACGCCGGCCTGCGTTCAGAGCAGTTCCGGGTTCATCGCGGCGCGCAGGACCACCTGCTCGACGCCGTCGCGGTCGCGCGAGCTGAACCACCAGACGCCGCCCTTGCGGATCGGCCAGTCGGCCTCGACGCCGCCCAGCAGGCGGCTGGCAACCCAGCCGAGCGTGGGCTGGTGGCCGACCACCACCACCACCGACTTCGCATCGGGCCAGCGCACCGCGCGCAGCACGTCCTCGACACTCGCGCCCGGCGCCAGCGCATCGACCGTCTTCAGCCTGCGCGGCGCCAGTTCGGCCAGCGCCTGCGCCGTCTGCTGCGAGCGCCGCGCCGGGCTGGCCAGGATGCGCGCCGAGTCGGGCAGGTGGGCATGCAGCCAGGCGGCCATCCGGCGCGCCTGCTTCTCGCCCTTGCCGGTCAGAGCGCGGCCGAGGTCGGGCTCGCCCGGTTCCGCCTCGCAGTGACGCCACAGCAGAAGCTCCATCGGTTCTCTCCTACGCCCGCTCGGCGAGTGCCGCCAGCAGCAGACGCTGCGCGCTGCGCGCGGCAGTGCCCACCTTCGGTGGCTGGTAGACGCCGTCGGCGCCGAGGACCCAGGCCTCGGCGGTGTCCTCGAGATAGGGCTTCAGCCCCTCGTCGAGCACGCGCCTCTTCAGCCTGGCGTCGAGGACGGGCCACGCCACCTCGATGCGGCGGAACAGGTTGCGGCCCATCCAGTCGGCGCTCGACAGGTAGACGTCGTCGGCGCCGCCGTTGCGGAAGTAGTAGATGCGGTGGTGCTCGAGCAGGCGGCCGACGATCGAGCGCACCGTGATGTTTTCCGACAGGCCCTTGACGCCCGGCCGCAGCGCACAGGCGCCGCGCACCACCAGGTCGATGCGCACGCCGGCGCAGGAGGCTTCGTACAGCGCGTTGATCGTCGCCTCGTCGATCAGCGCGTTCATCTTGGCGATGACGCGCCCCGGCCTGCCCTTCTTCACCCAGGCGATCTCGCGCGCGATCGCCGCCAGCACCTGCTTGTGCAGCGCGAACGGCGCCAGCCACAGGTGCGTCAGCTTCTCCACCTTGGCCAGGCTGGTGATGTGCACGAACACCCGCTCGACGTCGCGGCAGATCGCCGGATCGGCGGTCAGCATGCCGAAATCGGTGTACAGCCGCGCGGTGGTCGGGTGGTAGTTGCCGGTGCCCAGGTGCGCGTACTGCGCGAGCTTCTGCCGCCTGCCGTCGCCATCCCGGCGCAGCACCAGCAGCAGCTTGGCGTGCGTCTTCAGGCCCATCACGCCGTAGACGACCTGCGCGCCCTCCTTCTCCAGCCGCTCCGCCAGGTCGATGTTGGCCTCCTCGTCGAAGCGCGCCTTCAGTTCGACCACCACCGTGACTTCCTTGCCGCGCCGCGCCGCCTCGATCAGCAGGTCGACCAGCACCGACGCGGCGCCGGTGCGATACAGCGTCATCCGCAGCGCCACGACCCTCGGGTCGAACGCCGCCTGGCGCAGGAACTCGATTACCGGCTCGAAGCTCTCGAACGGGTGGTGCAGCAGCAGGTCGCCGGCGCGCAGCCGCTCGAAGATGTCGGCGCCGAGCTTCAGTTTCGCCGGCCACGCCGGCGTGAAGGGCGGCCAGCGCAGCGCCGGCTGCTGCAGCTGGTCGACCAGTTCAGCGAGCCGCACCAGGTTGACCGGCCCGTCGACGCGGTAGACCGCCTCGGCGGGCAGTGCGAACTGCCCGCGCAGCAGGTCCTCCAGGTGCTGCGGGCAGCTGCGCAGCACCTCGAGCCTGACCGCACTGCCGTAGTGCCGCTGGGTCAACTCCATCCGCAGCGCCTGGCGCAGGTTGTGCACCTCGCGCTCGTCGACCCACAGGTTGGAGTCACGGGTGACGCGGAACTGCGAGAAGCCGGCCACGGTACGGCCGGGAAAGACGTCCGCCAGGTGGGCGCGGATCACCGAAGAGAGCATCACGAAGGCCTGCGTGCGCGGCGACAGCTTGGCCGGCAGCGGGATCACCCGCGGCAGCACCCGCGGCACTTTCAGCACGACGATCGACGACGGCCGGCCGAAGGCGTCCTTGCCCTCGACCTGCACGACGAAGTTCAGCGCCTTGTTCATCAGCAGCGGGAACGGGTGCGACGGGTCCAGCCCGATCGGCGACAGCAGCGGCCGTACCTCGCGCTCGAAGTACTCCCGCACCCACTTGCGCTGGCGGCCGTTGCGCTGCCCGTGGCTGACGATGACGATGCGCTGCCTGGCCAGCGCCGGCGCGAGCACCTCGTTGAACAGCCGGTACTGCCGCTCGACCAGCGCGTGCGCCCGCTCCGAAACGCGGACGAACGACCCCCACTGCGGCGCCGCCGGTCCCCAGCCGCCTGACTCGATCATCTCGTCGATCAGGTCCGACATGCGGACCTCGAAGAACTCGTCGAGGATCGACGAGACGATGCACACGTAGCGCAGCCGCTCCGCGAGCGGCACGGCCTCGCGCGCCGCCTGTGCCAGCACCCGCTCGGCAAAGGCGAGCTGCGACAGCTCGCGGTCGAGGAAACGCTCCGGCGGCGAGACCACCGGCAGGCTCGCACGGGCGATGATCGGAGGGTCCTTGCGGTGCGGTTCGCGCTGTTTTCTCTTGACCATAGGCGGCGTCGATGACGGACCGATGACCGCGGCGGCATGGCCTCGCGGGGGCACTTTACCGCGCGGCTGCTCGCGTCGACGGAATCGCCGTGGTCGGGAACCTAGAATCGCGGCCGCCGCCTCCGCGCCACTGCCCCTACCGAGGATCGACCGTTCGCCCGATGCCCCAGGAACACGCGCCCACCTCGCCGCTGATCGAGTTCGATCGCGTGCGCAAGGCATTCGGCGCCGCGCCGCCCGTGCTGCGCGAGGCCAGCTTCACGGTCGGGCGCGGCGGGCTCGTCGTGCTGGCCGGACCCAACGGGGCAGGCAAGTCGACGGTGCTGAAGCTGATCACCGGCGCTGTCGCACCGGATGGCGGCCAGGTGACCGTCGCCGGCGAGGAACCGGCGCGACTGCGCGACGCCGCGCTGGCTACGCTGCGGCGGGCGATCGGCATCGTCCCGCAGGACCCGCGGCTGCTTGCCGATCGCAGCCTGCTGGAGAACGTGATGCTGCCGGCGCTCGCCGACGGCCTGACGAGAAAGGAGGCCGAACAGCGGGCGCGCGCGGCGCTTGAGCGGGTCGGACTGCCCGCCAGCGCCTCGGCGCCGGCGCAGCTTTCGGCCAGCGCCCAGTGGCGGGCGGCATTGGCCCGCGCCATCGCCAACCGTCCGGCCGTGCTGCTGCTCGACGAGCCGGCCGCCATCCTCGACGACTACGCGGCGGCCGACCTGCTGCTTCTGCTCGAGCAGTTCGCACGGGCCGGCATGGCCGTGCTGATGACTTCGCGCGGCGGGTCGGCGCCGCTGCCGCCGTCGGCGCACCGGCTTCACCTGGCCGAAGGACGCATCTCCGGATGAAGGCGCTGGCGGTGCGCGCGCACGCGCTGCGCGAAATGGCGCGCCTGATCCGGCGCCGGCCGGGCAGCTTCCTGCTCGCCGTCCTGCTGGCCACCGCGGCCTTCACGGTGCTGCTGGCGGGCGCCTCGATTGCACGCTCGAGCGCCCCCCTCGTTCGCCAGTTGCCGCTGGGGCCGGAGATCAACCTGTTCCTGGCCGCGGCGACTCCGACGACCGACATCCGCAAGTTGCAGTCGCAACTTGCCGGCCGGACCGGGGTGGCGGGGGTCGAGTGGATCCCCGCCGACGAGGCGCTGAAGGCAATCGCCCGGCGCGCCGGCAGCAGCGGGCTGGCCGACCTGAGGGCCAGCCCCTTGCCGGACGTGCTGGTCGTCACGCTGTCCCCGCAGGCCGAGACGGCCGAGGTCGAGTCCGCGCTCGCCGAACTGCGCCGCCTGCCGCGGGTCGAGTCGGTGGCCGCGGATACCGGCTGGCACCGGCAGCTGCGCGGACTCATGCGCGCAGCGGCGATGGGCGCGGCGCTGGTCGGCGGATTGGCGCTGGCGCTGCTGCTGCTGGTCGTCCTGGCATCGGTCCAGCTGCAGCTGACCACCTCCGCCGACTACCTGCGCACGCTGCGCCTGGTCGGTGCCGACACCGGGTTCATCGTCCGGCCGTTCGCCTACGCGGGCGCGCTGACGCTGGGCCTCGCCATGCTGGCCGCCGCAGGCCTGGCTTCGGCCGGCCTCGCCGCCGCGTCGACGTCCGCGGCCGAACTGGCGCGGACCTACGGTGCCGAACTCGACCTTCAGCCCGTGCCGCTCGCGTGGCTGGCGGCGCTGGTCGCCGGCGCGGCGGTTCTCGGCGGCCTGATCGCGTCGCTCAGCAGCCGCTGGGGACTCCGACAGTCCCGCCGATCCTCGTGAGAGCGCCGCACCGCTCGAAGTTAGCGCCCACACTTGTTCGCCAAAGACTAATCTTTACAACACTTTAGGGACGATAGAGGGTCGCTGAACCAATTCTCCAGCCGGCGGTCTATGGGTTGGCACTCGATAATGTCGAGTGCTAACATGGTTCGCAAAAGGAGACTTGTGCATGACCGGTAGGACCTCGCTGGTTCCCCTGAGCAACGCAGGCGCCCTCGCGCTTCATCCGGGCAGCCTTGGCAACCTGGACGCCTACATCACGGCCGTCAACCGGGTGCCGATGCTCACGCCCGATCAGGAACTGTCGCTGGCCCGGGCGTTTCGCGAGCGCGATGACCTCGATGCGGCCAGGCAGCTTGTGCTGTCGCACCTGCGCCTGGTGGTAGCCGTGGCACGCAACTACCTCGGCTACGGCCTGCCGCATGCCGACCTGATCCAGGAAGGCAACATCGGCCTGATGAAGGCGGTCAAGCGCTTCGATCCGGAGCGCGGCGTGCGGCTGGTGTCGTTTGCGCTGCACTGGATCAAGGCCGAGATCCACGAGTTCATCCTGCGCAACTGGCGTCTGGTGAAGGTCGCCACCACCAAGGCGCAGCGCAAGCTGTTCTTCAACCTGCGCAGCATGAAACAGGGCCTCGGCACGATGTCTCAGGACGAGGTCGCGCACATCGCCCGCGAACTGAACGTCAAGCCGGAAGAAGTCGCGGAAATGGAAACGCGGATGACCGGCGCCGACCTTTCGCTGGAGGGCCGCACCGAAGACGGCGAAGAGGAATTTGCGCCGATCGCCTACCTGGCCGACCCGGAAGCGGAACCGACCCAGATCCTGGAGCGGCGCCAGCACGAGTTCTTGCAGACCGACGGCGTCCGGCACGCCCTGCAGCGACTGGACGATCGGAGCCGCCGGATCATCGAGGCACGCTGGCTCGAGGAAGACGCCGACGGCAACGTGGGTACCGCGACCTTGCACGACCTGGCCGACGAATTTGGAGTTTCTGCGGAACGCATCCGGCAGATCGAAGTCAAAGCACTACAGAAGCTTCGGGCCGAGCTTCTCGCGCAGGCTTGATCGTCCCGAGGCTTCCGGTTGGTTGCTCTTTGCAGTGTCCGCCTCTCCTCCTCCCCCCTCTCCTCCGAAGAGGCGGATTTCAGAACCCCGCACCCCCTGCGGGGTTCTTTTTTTGTGCCTCTGAAGCAGCCGGCGTTCGTTGAACTCGGCTGCGCGCCGGCGCTGTGCCGCTGCACGGGCGCGGACGACCGCGCGAGCGCGGCCCGCCTGCTGGCCGGCCGGCTCGCAGTGCCGCACATGGCGCTGCCGGACACCGCGGCAGTCGCGACGCCCGGACGCGTCCACGGCCTGGGCCGCCTGGCCAGCGAGGAGATCCGCGCCGCGCTCGCCGGCGTCCTGCCGCCGGCGCTGCGCGACTCGCTGCGCGGCGAATTCGAGTGGTACGCCTGCCGCGGCGCGTTCTTCCACAACGATGCCCACTACGCGGGCGTGCTGTTCGGCGCCTGGTGCGTCGCCGGGCCGCCGCGCGAAATCGTCTTCGCGCGAGCCGCTGCGCGGCGCCCGGCCGCACCGGGCGACTGGGTGATCTTCGACCCCTACGAGCCGCACGCCGTGCTCGACCCCGGCGCCGACGTCTACCGGCGCGAGCGCTACGACGGCAAGCCGGCCAGCCTGTTCCTGGGCTTCGAACTCGAGCTCGACGAGCGCGTGCGCCAGGCCTTCGGCGTCGGCCCGGCCCCGGCGACGGCCCGGGTGCTGGCGAGCAGCGTCGCCATCAACGCGGAGACCGGCGCTGCGGGCTGAAGCCTCTGCCCGGAGCCGCTACAGCAGCTGGCGCAGGTCGGCGACGATCGGCGCAGGGCCCTGGTTGTGCTTGAGAAACAGCCGCGGCTTGCCCGACTTGTCGATCACGTAGCTGCCGGCCGTGTGATCGATGGTGTACGAGGTCTCGGTCGGCCCCGGCACCTTCTGGTAGAAGACCTTGAACTGCTTGGCGACCCGGGCGGTCTCCTCCGGCGTGCCGTACAGGCCGACGAAGCTCGGGTCGAAGCCCGGCACGTACTGCGCCAGCACCTCGCGCGTGTCGCGCTGCGGGTCGACGGTGACGAAGAGCACCTGCACCTGCTCGGCGTCCTTGCCGAGCGCGCGGCGCACCTCGGTCATCTCCTGCATGGTCGTCGGGCA
>JBHJND010000333.1:0-2573 GCA_048497655.1 Caballeronia novacaledonica | reverse complement strand
AAGGCGCCGCGGTTCTGCCCGTCGACGATGCCGGTCAGGTTCAGCGTCCCCGCCACCAGCAGCACGGTGACCAGCACGAAGGCCATCGCCAGCTCGTAGCTCACCATCTGTGCCGAGGCTCGCATGGCGCCGATGAACGCGTACTTCGAGTTCGACGCCCAGCCGGCGATGATCACGCCGTAGACGCCGACCGAGGTCACCGCCATCACGAACAGCAGGCCGGCGTTGATGTCGGCCAGCACCAGGCCGGGGCCGAACGGGATCACCGCCCAGGCGGCCAGCGCCGGCATCATCACCAGCGCCGGCGCCAGAAAGTACAGCGGCTTGTCGGCCTGGGTCGGCGCGATCACTTCCTTGAAGATCAGCTTGACCGCGTCGGCCCACGGCTGCAGCAGGCCGCCGTAGCCTACCCGGTTCGGCCCGAGGCGGATGTGCATCCAGCCGATCAGCTTGCGCTCCCACAGGGTCAGGTAGGCGACCAGGATGAGCAGCGGCAGCACGATGGCGACGATGCGCAGCAGCGCCCACACCGCCGGCCAGGCCGGGCCGAGCAGTTGGCTGCCTGCGCTGACGACCCCGTCGAGCATCAGGCGGGCTCCATCGTCAGCGGGCCGAACATCGGGCCCAGCGTGCTGGTCGAGGCGTGCGCCGCCGGCAGCCGCACCACGCCGTCCGGCAGACGCTCGTCGAGCGCGCATTCGAGCAGCGCAGCGGCCTCGCCCTGGCGCACGCGCGCCTTGTCGCCCGGCTTCAGGCCGAAGGCCGTCAGCGTGCGCGCGTTGGCGCTGGCGCGCGGCGGCCGCGCATCGGCGCTCTTCTGCAGCGACTGCGCGCGACGGACGATCGGGTCGGAGAAGTACACCGGCACGTCGGCGATCCGCTCGGCGGCTTGCGTCGCGGTGGCGGCCAGCGCCGGCGCGACCGAGGTCGCGTTCGACAGCCGCGCCGCGACGTCGGCCGGCAGCGCATCGGCGCGCACGGCCTCCGGCGAGTCGTAGTCGAAGCCGGCCAGGCCGAGCTCGTTGCCGAGCACGCGCAGCACCTTCCAGCCGGGCCTGGCTTCGCCAAGCGGCGGCACCACGCCGTTGAAGCTCTGCACCCGCCCCTCGCAGCTGACGAAGGTGCCGGCGGTCTCGGTGAACGGCGTGATCGGCAGGATGGCGTCGGCGTACTCCAGCGCGCTGTTGCGGTACGCGGCGAACGAGATCACGGCGTCGGCGCCCTTCAGCGCCGCAAGGGTGGCCGCCGGGTCGGCGGTGTCGTACTCCGGCTCGCAGTTGAACAGCAGGTAGGCGCGGCGCGCCTCGCGCACCATCGCCGCCGCGTTCAGCCCGAGCGCGCCGGGCGCCGCCCCGGCGAGGTAGCCGCCGACGCTGTTGGCCGACTCGCCGGTCACCCCGAAGCGCACCCCGGCGGCCTGCGCGATCCACGCCGCCCAGGCGTGCAGCTGCGCCGCCTGCGGGTGCTGGACGGCGGCGTTGCCGAACAGGATCGCGCCGTTGCTGCCCGAGCACAGGCTGGCGGCGATCTTCTGCGCCGTCGCGGAAGCGACGACGCCGGCCACCGGCGAGGCGACGCCCCTGATCGCCGCCACCGCGGCGGCGACCTCGGCCAGCGTCTGCACCCAGGCGCTCGGCCGCACGATGGCGCGCGCCGCCAGAGGCGTCAGCAGGTCGTCGTCGGTGGCGTGCAGCACGCTGATCTGCGCACCGCGCCTGCCGGCGCGGCGCACGCGGATCGCCAGCAGCGGATGATCCTTGCGCAGGAACGAGCCGACCAGCAGCAGCCGGTCGAGCGTGTCGACCTCGGCGACCTTCATGCCGAGCCACGGCACGCCGGCGCGGCCCCCGTCGGCGCGGAAGTCGCACTGGCGAAGGCGGAAGTCGACGTTTTCCGAGCCGATGCCGCGCATCAGCTTGCCGAGCAGGAACAGCTCCTCGGCCGTGCTCGCCGGCGCCGCCAGCGCGCCGATCGCCGAGGCGCCGTGCTGCCGCTTCACGTCGGCCAGCCGTTCCACCACGTAGGCGAGCGCCGCCGGCCAGTCGACATCCTGCCACTGGCCGCCCTGCCGGATCATCGGCCGCGTTAGCCGGTCGGCGGCGTACAGGCCCTCGTAGGAAAAGCGGTCCCGGTCGGACAGCCAGCACTCGTTGACCGCCTCGTTCTCCAGCGGCAGCACGCGCAGCACGCGGTCCTGCTTCACCTGCACAACGAGGTTCGAACCGAGCGAGTCGTGCGGGCTGACGCTCTTTCTGCGCGCCAGCTCCCAGGTGCGGGCGGCGTAGCGGAACGGCTTGCTTGTCAGCGCGCCGACCGGGCACAGGTCGATCATGTTGCCGGAGACCTCGGAGGTCACTGCGCCCTCGACGAACGACAGGATCTCCGAGTGTTCGCCGCGGCCGGCCATGCCGAGTTCCATGATGCCGGCGACTTCCTGGCCGAAGCGCACGCAGCGCGTGCAGTGGATGCAGCGCGGCATCTCGTCGGCGGAGATCAGCGGCCCGAGGTTCTTGGCGAACACCACCCGCTTCGGCTCGGCGTAGCGCGACGCCGAACCGCCGTAGCCGACCGCC
>JBHJND010000332.1:0-5686 GCA_048497655.1 Caballeronia novacaledonica | reverse complement strand
CGTCGAGTGGATGGTCAAGGGCAAGCCCTCGATGCTCGGCGCCGCCTCGGGCGCGGTGGCCGGGCTGGTGGCGATCACGCCGGCCTGCAGCTTCGTCGGCGTCGGCGGCGCGTTGATCATCGGCCTGATCTCCGGCGTGGTCTGCTTCTGGGGCGTGACCGGCCTGAAGAAGATGCTCGGCGCGGACGACGCGCTCGACGTCTTCGGCGTGCACGGGGTCGGCGGCATCGTCGGCGCCATGCTGACCGGCGTGTTCGCCTCGCCGTCGCTCGGCGGCGCCGGCATCTGCAACTACGTCACCAACAAGTGCGGCGATGCGGCCGACTTCCCCGGCATCGGCGCGCAGGTCTGGATCCAGTTCCAGGGCGTGCTGACGGCGATCGTGCTGTCGGCGGTGGTGTCGTTCGTCGCCCTGATGATCGTCAAGGCGGTCACCGGCCTGCGCGTGGCCGAGGAAGAGGAACGCGAGGGTCTCGACACGACGTACCACGGCGAGTCGGCCTACAAGTACTAGAAGGCAGCAGCGGGCGCGGCGCCTGTTCCGCGCCAGCAGGCAGGCAGACGGCCGCGCCGGGGCACCGGCGCGGCCGTTGCCTTTTCGGCGGAGCCTGGCACGGCCCTTGCATGATCATCGGCGTGTCTCCCTAGCTCGCCTGTCTGTGCTTCTTTCGCGGCGCAGACGCACCAAGGCGAATTTCGGGCGCCCCGTCCCGGGGCGCCCTTTTCTTTTCCGTGGTGCGGTCGGCGCGGGGTCCTTGGCTAGAATGCCCCGGGATCTGAATAGGGGGCGCGCTGCCGATGTCGCAGGGTCTGTCGCTGCTGTTCGTCGTCGACCCGCTGCCGCTGCTGAAGGCCTACAAGGACTCGACGGTGGCGATGATGCGGACCGCGGCGGCGCGCGGGCACGACATCTGGGCCTGCACGCCGGCCGAAATGCAGTGGCGCGAGGGGCGGGTCACCGCGCGCGCGCAGCGCATCCGGCTGCTGCCGGCGGCAGAGAAGGGCGCGCCCTGGTACGCCGAGCTCGATGCCGGCGCACGTGCGCTGGCCGGCTTCGACGCGGTGCTGATGCGCAAGGACCCGCCGTTCGACACCGAGTACCTCTATGCCACCCACCTGCTGTCGGCGGCGCAGCGCGACGGCGCGGCGGTGTTCAACGACCCGCGGGCGTTGCGCGACCACAACGAGAAGTTCGCCATCACCGAGTTCGCCGACTTCACCGTGCCGACCCTGGTGACGCGCGAAATCGACGCGCTGCGCCAGTTCCACGCCGACCTCGGCCGGGTGGTGGTCAAGCCGCTCGACGGCATGGGCGGGACCGGCATCTTCGTGCTGCAGGAAGACGAGCCGAACCTCAACGCCATCCTCGAGACGGTGACCCACGACGGCGAGCGCACGGTGATGGCGCAGCGCTACATCCCGGAGATCCGCAACGGCGACAAGCGCGTGCTGCTGATCGGCGGCGCTGCCGTGCCCTACGCACTGGCGCGCATCCCGCGGCCGGGAGAGACGCGCGGCAACCTCGCCGCCGGCGGCATCGGCCGCGCCCAGCCGCTGTCGGACTCCGACCGCGCCATCGCCGAGGCGCTGGCGCCGACGCTGGCCGCGCGCGGCCTGCTGCTGGTCGGGCTGGACGTGATCGGCGACTACCTCACCGAGGTCAACGTCACCAGCCCGACCTGCTTCGTCGAGATCCGCGAGCAGACCGGCTTCGACGTCGCCTCGATGTTCGTCGACGCGCTCGAGAAGGCGGTCGCCCGATGACGGTGGGGATCGTCCTGATCGCCCACGCGCCGCTGGCCTCGGCGCTTGCCGCGGCGGCGGCGCACGTCTACGCCTGCGCGCCCGAGCGGGCCGGCGCCCAGCTGCGGGTGTTCGACGTGCAGCCCGACTCCGACACGACGGCCAACGTGGCGCAGGCGCGCGCCCTGCTGCGCGAGGTCGACAGCGGCAGCGGCGCGCTGGTGCTGACCGACGCCTTCGGCGCCTCGCCGGGCAACGCGGCCGCGCAGCTCGCCGAGGCCGGCCGGGTGGCGGTGATCGCCGGCGTCAACCTGCCGATGCTGCTGCGCGCGCTTTGCTACCGGGAGGGGTCGCTCGCCGAGACCACCGAGAAGGCGCTGGCCGGCGGCGTCCAGGGTGTGATGCAGGTGGCCTCGACCGCGGTCCAGCACCAGGGCGCGAGACCGGCACAGGGCGATGATCTCGCGCGACTTCACCATCAGCAATAAGCTCGGCCTGCACGCGAGGCCCTCGGCGCAGCTGACGCAGACGGCGTCGCGCTTCGCCGCGGAGATCCACCTCTCGCGCGGCGCGCGGCGAGTCAACGCCAAGTCGATCATGGGGGTGATGATGCTGGCGGCCGGGCAGGGCGCAACCGTCACCGTCGAGGCGGACGGCGCCGACGCGGCCGAGGCTGTCGAGGCGATCGGCCGGCTGATCGACAGCCGCTTCGGCGAAGACTAGGCGCGGCCGCGATGCACGGGCCGGCGGGCAGGCAGGCATGAGCGGCAAGCGGCCCCCCGGAGGCGCTCGACTCCCCCGCGGGGGGACAGCGCGCAGCGCGAAGGGGGCGACTTGAGCAGCGAACTGGTCGGGGTCGGCATCGTCTCGGGCGCAAGCCCGACGATCGCCATCGGCCGCACGCACCTGCTGGCGCCTTCCGAGCTCGAGACGCGCCACTACTCGATCGAGCGCAAGGACGTGATGCACGAGGTGGCGCGGCTGAACAACGCGTTCTCGCTGGTTCGCGCCGAGATCGACGAGCTGGCCGAGCGCGTCGCGCCGGAGGCGCCCGGCGAGGTACGCGCCTTCCTCGACCTGCACCGGATGATCCTCGACGATCCGCTGCTGTGCGACGAGCCGCGCGACCTGGTGCGCAACCGGCTGATCAACGCCGAGTGGGCGCTGACGATCCAGCTCGAGGCGGTGTGCAAGCAGTTCGAGGCGATCGACGACGAGTACTTCCGCAGCCGGTCGGAGGACGTCCGGCAGGTCGTCGAGCGCGTCATGAATGCGCTGGTCAGCGGCCGCGGCACGACGGTCGCGCTGCCGCCGAAGCCGGCCGACGGCGAGCGGCTGATCCTGGTCGCGCGCGATCTCGCGCCGACCGAGATGCTGCGGCTGAAGGAGCGCGCCGACGTCGACGTGGCCGGCTTCGTGACCGAGATGGGCGGCCGCAACTCGCACACGGCGATCCTGGCGCGCAGCCTCGGCCTGCCGGCGGTGCTCGGCGTGGCCGGCGCGCGCGAAGCGGTGACCGAGGGCGACCTGATAGTGCTCGACGCCGAGGCCGGCCGCGTGCGCATCCAGCCGGAGCAGGCCGAGCTCGACCGGTACCGGCAGCGGCTGCGCGCCCAGGTCGAGAGCCGGATCGCACTGCGCAAGCTCAAGAGCAAGCTGGCGCGCACCAAGGACGGCATTGCCGTCGACCTGATGGCGAACATCGAGCTGCCGGAGGACGCGCGCGACGCGCTGGAGGCCGGCGCCGACGGCATCGGCCTGTTCCGCACCGAGTTCCTGTTCATGAACCGCGACCGGCTGCCCGACGAGGACGAGCAGTACGAGGCCTACGCCTGGGTGGCGCGGGCGATGAAGGGCAAGCCGGTGGTGATCCGCACCCTCGACATCGGCGCCGACAAGGTGCTCACCGACAAGGCGAGACGCAGCCTCGGCATCGCCGCCGGGGCGCCGACGGTCGAGTCCAACCCGGCGCTCGGTCTGCGGGCGATCCGCTACTGCCTCGCCTATCCGGAGCTGTTCCTGACCCAGCTGCGGGCGATCCTGCGCGCCTCCAGCGTCGGCACCGTGCGCATCCTGGTGCCGATGCTGGCGCACGTGCACGAGGTCGAGCAGACGCTGTCGTTCGTCGCCCGCGCTCGCGAGCAGCTGAAGGAACGCAAGGCCAAGTACGACGCCCGCGTTCCGGTCGGCGGCATGATCGAGGTGCCGGCCGCCGCACTGTCCCTGCCGGCGTTCGTGAAGCGGCTGAAGTTCCTGTCGCTCGGCACCAACGACCTGATCCAGTACACGCTGGCGATCGACCGGGCGGATGCCAGCGTGGCGCACCTGTACGACCACCTGCACCCGGCGGTTCTGCACCTGATCGCGCGGACGATCCGGGTGGGTGCCAAGGCGCGCACGCCGGTGGCGGTGTGCGGCGAGATGGCCGGAGAGATCGATCTGACCGAACTGCTGCTCGGCATGGGACTGCGCCAGTTCTCGATGCACCCGTCGCAGATCCTGTCGGTCAAGGAACGGCTGTTCTCGCTGTCGACCAAGACGGCGGCCAAGTTCGCCGCCCGCGTGCTTCGTGCCGACGATCCGCTGCAGATCCGCAAACTGATCGAGAAGGCGGTCGCGCGGCCGGTATCGGCCTGAGCCCGCAACTCACCGCCCCATGAAGGCCTGGTAGCTGCGCGTGATGCGGTCGATCAGCGTCGGGTCGGCCGCGGTGGCGCCGCTGGTGTCGAACTGCACGCGCACGGTGCCGTCGGCCTGTGGCCGCACGCTGCCGGTGACGTTGATGCCGCCGCGGGTGCCGCGCACGATGCCGGCGCCGCGGTCCTCCTGGGTGATGGTCACGCCCTGCTCGCGCATCGCACCGACGGCGGCGTTCCATGAGCGATCGAAGCTGGCCGGCTGGCTGTAGCCGGCGGGCACCGGCTCGTAGATGACACAGCCACCGGACATGGTGGCGGCGACGGCGAGCGCCGTCGTCAGGAGCAGTGATTTGATCTTCATCTTGGCGCCTCGCTGTGGCATGGACGGCGGCCGATCCGGCCGTCGCGGGTCCATGCTAGACGCCTGCCCCGTTTGACAGCGCCGCCCCGGCCCGCCTACCCTTCGCCGCTGCGCTGATTTGTTGATCCGCTTGCGGGCGCGTCGCCGGGCATGGCGACATTTCCGCTAAAGAGATCCGCGGGGCACCCGCCCCGCGTCACGGAACCCGACAAGCCGGCGCCTGTCGGGTTTTTGTTTTTTTGGAGCCGATGACCTCACCCGGATCCGTCGGGATCGTCACGCCGCAGACGATGCGCTTCGACCAGCCGCTGCCGCTGGCCAGCGGGGCGTCGCTCGCCTCGTACGAACTGGTGTACGAGACCTACGGGCAGCTGAACGCGGCGCGCTCGAACGCCGTGCTGGTGTGCCACGCGCTGAACGCCTCGCACCACGTGGCGGGCAGCTACGAGGGCCAGGAGAAGAGCCTCGGCTGGTGGGACAACATGGTCGGCCCCGGCAAGCCGCTCGACACCAACCGCTTCTTCGTCGTTGGCGTGAACAATCCGGGATCGTGCTTCGGCTCGACCGGCCCGATGTCGGTCGACCCGGCGAGCGGCCGCCGCTACGGCTCGCGCTTCCCGGTGGTCACGGTCGAGGACTGGGTCGATGCGCAGGCGCGGCTGGCCGACCGCCTCGGCATCGAGCGCTTCGCCGCGGTGATGGGCGGCTCGCTCGGCGGCATGCAGGCGCTGTCGTGGTCGCTGCGCTACCCGCGAAGGATCGCCCACTGCGTGGCGATCGCCACCACGCCGAAGCTCACCGCGCAGAACATCGCCTTCAACGACGTTGCGCGCACGGCGATCCAGAACGACCCGGAGTTCCACGGCGGCGACTTCTACGAGTACGGCGTCACGCCGCGCCGCGGGCTCGGCGTGGCGCGGATGATCGGCCACATCACCTATCT
>JBHJND010000331.1:0-1588 GCA_048497655.1 Caballeronia novacaledonica | reverse complement strand
CCGACTCGTACACGCGGCTGCACGCGCTGACCAAGGCCGACAACCTCGGCATGGCGCTGGTGGTCATCGGCCTGCTGCCGCAGGTCGACGGACTGCTGGCGGGGCTGAAGCTGGTGCTGATCTGGCTGCTGGTGATGCTGTCCAGCGCCGCGGTGTCGCAGCTCATCGCGCGCTCGGCGCGGGGCCTGGACCGCCGGCAATGACAACGGTCGTCACGGTCGTCATCGCGCTGCTGCTGCTGGCGCTCGCGGCCTGGACCCTGGTCGCCCGCGATGCCTTCCTGGCGGTCGCCGGCTTCGTCGCCTACGGCCTGCTGCTGTCACTGGTGTGGGTGCGCCTGTACGGCATCGACGTGGCGCTGACCGAGGCGGCCATCGGCGGCGGCCTCACCGGCGCGCTGCTGATCGGCGCGGTGGCCCGCCTGCGCGGCACCGAGGCCGCGGCCTGGTCGGAGCGCGCCGGCGCTGGCGCGCGCGCCCTTGCCATGCTGCTGGCGCTGGGCGTCACCGCCGTGCTGGCGCTGTGCGTGCTGGCGCTGCCCGAGCCGCCGCCGACGCTGGCGCCGCAGGCGGTGCAGAACATGGGCGCCACCGGCGTCGCCAATCCGATCACCGGCGTTCTGCTCGCCTTCCGCGCGCTGGACACGCTGCTCGAGGCGATCGTGCTGGTGATCGCGCTGATCGGCGTCTGGTCGCTGGCGCCGGACCGCGTCTGGGGCGGCCGGCCGGGACTGCGCCACCGCGCCGACCCCGACGGCATCCTCGCCTACCTGGCGCGCGTGCTGCCGCCGATCGGCATCGTCGTCGGCGTCTACGTCTTCTGGGCCGGCGCCGACCACCCCGGCGGCAAGTTCCAGGGCGCGACGATCCTGGCGGCGATGTGGCTGCTGGTGCAGATGGCGGGGCTGGCCGATTCACCGCTGACCAGCAGCCGCTGGCTGCGCGCCGGCGTCGTCGTCGGGCCGCTGGTCTTCATCGCGGTCGGCCTGCTCGGCCTGTGGAGCGCCGGCGCCTTTCTCGCCTATCCGCCGGACTGGGCCAAGCCGATGATCGTCGCCGTCGAGGTGGCGTTGATGCCGACGCTGGTGCTGGTGCTGGCGCTGCTGCTCAATGGCGCGCCGGCGCGCGGTGGCGACCGATGACGATCGAGACGCTGTTCGCGCTGACGGCCTGCGGCCTGGTGGGCATCGGGCTGTACGGCCTGATCGTGCAGCCGCACCCGCTGCGCAAGCTGGTGGCCTTCAACGTCATGGGCTCGGGGGTGTTCGTGCTGTTCGGCGCGCTGGCCCGGCGCGGCGCCGCCGCCGGCATGGCCGCCGACCCGGTGCCGCAGGCGCTGCTGATCACCGCCATCGTCGTGGCCTTCGCCGCCACCGCGATCACCGTGGCGCTGCTGCTCAGGCTGATCGAGTCCACCGGCTCGGCATCGCTGGCTGCCGAGCCGCCGGCCGACGACGGCGCGGCGCGCTGACGGGGCCGCCGGTGAACGAGGCGATGAGCACCGAGGGAGGCCTGCTGCTGGCGGCGGCTGTGCTGCTGCCTTTCGCCGGCATGCTGCTCGGCCTGCTCGCCGGTGGCCGGCAGGCGCA
>JBHJND010000330.1:0-8574 GCA_048497655.1 Caballeronia novacaledonica | reverse complement strand
GCCGCCGAGCTCGATGCTGCCGTGGCTGATCGCGGCGCTCTGCGCGAGGCGCTTGTCGACCTGCTCGCGGCTGCGCTTGTCCGCGTCGGGGGTGCTGGCTGCCGGAGCGGCGCCTGATTCGGCCATCGGGCTCTCCTCGTGGTTCAGACGCCGTCGCGCAGCAGGCTGGCGTAGCGCGGCAGGTCGACGTTGCCGCCGCTGACGATGACGCCGACGCGCAGGCCGCGCAGCGGCATCACGCCTTCGAGCGCCGCCGCGGCGCCCAGGCACCCCGTCGGCTCCACCACCAGCTTCATCCGCTCCATGAAGAAGCGCATCGTGCGCACCAGTTGCGCGTCGCTGACCGTCAGCACGTCGTTGACCAGTTCCCGCATCACCGCGAAGGTCAGCCTGCCGGCGTGCTGCGTCTGCGCGCCGTCGGCGATGGTCTGCGGCACGTCGATGTGGACGATCTCGCCCCTGCGCAGGCTCTGTTGCACGTCGTTGCCGGCCTGCGGCTCGACGCCGATCACGCGGCAGTCGGGCGCCAGGTGGCGGGCGGCCACCGCGCAGCCCGAGATGAGCCCGCCGCCGCCGACGCACACCAGCAGCACGTCGAGCCCGCCGACGTCCTTCACCAGCTCCAGCGCCGCCGTGCCCTGGCCGGCCATCACCTGCGGGTGGTCGTAGGGCGGGATCAGCGTCATGCCGCGCTCGGCGGCGAGCTGCGCACCGAGCGCCTCGCGGTCCTGCGTGTAGCGGTCGTACAGCACCACCTCGGCGCCGTAGCCGCGGGTGGCGGCGATCTTCAGCGGCGGCGCGTCGGCCGGCATGACGATCAAGGAGGGCATGCCGAGCAGCCGGGCCGACAGCGCGATCGCCTGCGCGTGGTTGCCGCTGGAGAAGGCGATCGCGCCGGTCTTCTTCTGCTGCGGCGTGAACTGCGCCAGCGCGTTGTAGGCGCCGCGGAACTTGAAGGCGCCCATCCGCTGCAGGTTCTCGCACTTGAAGTAGAGCGTCGCGCCGGTGAGCTCGTCGGCGGTGCGCGAGGTCAGCACGGGCGTGCGGTGCGCCACGCCGCGCAGGCGCACGGCGGCCGCCTCGACGTCGGCGAAGGAGATCGGCAGGGTCATGGCGGGTGGCCTCGGCGGCAGGCGATGCGTTGGCGCCGAGTTTAGGGCGCGGCGCGCGGGCGCCGCGGCGATCCGCCTCAGGCGGCGGCCCGGTACGCCGCGCGCAGCAGTTCGTGGAAGTGGTGCAGCCCCGATTCCTGCCGCGGGTTGAGCCGGCCGGCGACGTACGAGCCCGATGCCAGCCCGCGCTGCACCGCCTCGCAGATGGCGATGTCCTCCCTCTGCACCTCGTCGCTGAAGCGCTGGTCCTCGAGGCGCGCCTCGGTGCCGACCTCGGGCGCGTAGAAGTAGTCGAAGTCGACCCGGCAGCGGTCGACGGCCAGCGGCACCACGCGGTTGGTCTGCAGCCGGCCGGGCAGCACGTTGAGCATGGCGTTCGGCCACAGCCACCAGTACAGCGCCTCGCCCGGCGCGTACGGGCCGCTGCCGGCGAGCGGACTGGCCTGCAGGCTGGAGTAGCGCGCGGTGGTGGTCGCGTAGCGCTGGCCGTCGAGCAGCGGCGAAAGCGTCGGGTGCACCTGCGCGAGGTGGTAGCCCTCGAGGTAGTTGTCGACGTAGACCTTCCAGTTGCAGGCCACCTCGTAGCTGGTGCGGCGGTCGAGCGCGTAGGCCGCCGGCGACATCGCGCCGAGCCGCGCCTCGATGCCCTCGACCAGCTGGTCGAACGGCGGCGCGGCGTCGTCGAGCGCGGCGAACACCAGCCCCTGCCACTGTGCCAGCCGCGCCTGCGGCAGGCCGATCGCCGCGACGTCGAAGTCCTGCGCCCGGCCCATGTCCGGCGCGCCGAGCAGCCGGCCGTCCAGCGCGTAGCGCCAGCCGTGGTAGCGGCAGGTGAGGTGCCGCGCGCCGCGACCGTCGCAGTCGGCGAGCGGGCCGGCACGGTGGCGGCAGACGTTGTGCAGGGCGCGCAGCACGCCGTCGTCGCCGCGCACCACCAGCAGCGGCACGCCGGCCAGTTCGCCGACCGCGTGATCGCCGGCGAAAGCGACCTGCGCGCCGTGCGCGACCAGCTGCCAGCTGCGCGCGAACACCGCGCGGCGTTCGGCATCGGCGAAGGCCGCCTGCGTGTAGCAGCCCGCCGGCAGCGTCAGCGCCGAGCCGGGCGGCTGCGGCTGCAGCGCCGCCTCGGCGAGCGGTCGCGGATCGTCGTGCATGGCTTCTCGGCAGGCGCTGACGGCGGTCATTGTAGGGAGCGCCCAGCGGCCTAGACTGGCTCGCATGACGCTGCCGTTGATCCTGCGCCGCCGCCTGCTCGCCGCCGGACTGGCGGCGCCGCTCGGCGCGGCCGGCGCCGCCGGGCAGGACGACTACGCCGCGGCGCGCCGGTGGATGCCGGCCGAGATCGAGCTGGACATGCGCGACACCGCGCGCTCGACCGGCCGCGAGCGGCTCGATCCGCGGGTGGCGGCGGCGATCGGCAAGGTGCCGCGGCACCGCTTCGTGCCGGCGCATCTCGCCGAGCGTGCCTACGAGAACCGGCCGCTGCCGATCGGCCACGAGCAGACGATCTCGCAGCCGTTCATCGTCGCCCTGATGACCGAGCTGGTAGAGCCGAAGCCGACCGACCGCGTGCTGGAGATCGGCACCGGCTCCGGCTACCAGGCGGCGGTGCTGGCCGAACTGGTCGCCCGCGTCTACACCATCGAGATCGTCCGCCCGCTCGGCGAACGCGCCGCCGAGGTGCTGCGCTCGCTTGGCTACGCCAACGTCGAGACGCGCATCGGCGACGGCTACCTCGGCTGGCCGGAGGCGGCGCCGTTCGACGCCATCGTCGTCACCGCCGCGCCGGAGCAGATGCCGCCGCCGCTGGTCGAGCAGCTGGCGCCCAACGGGCGGCTGATCGCGCCGGTGGGTAGCCGCTTCGGCGTCCAGAAGCTTCAGTTGCTGCGCAAGGACGCGCAGGGCCGCGCGGTCACCAGCAGCGTGCTGGAAGTGCGCTTCGTGCCGCTGACCCGCGGCCGCTGAACGGGAACGGCACTACGGCGCCCGCGTCGCCGCCGGAACGGCGGCGGGCTTCGCTGCCGTTTCGGCGCGGGCAGCGGCGGCCTGCGCCGCGTCCCGTGGGTCGACGGCCGCCGGCGACTTCAGCGCCGCCTGAGCCTTCGCTTCCGCTTGCCCGGCGCTGGCCGGCCCGGCTGCCCGCGGCAGGCGGATGCTCGGCGTTGCGCCCAGCCGCTCGTAGGTGAGCGGGCTGAAGGCCCCTTCGGTACGGACCGGTGCCTGCTGCGCGTAGACGCTGCTGCCGGCGAGCATCAGGACGGCGGCGAGGGTGGCGATGGAAGTGCGCATCGTGATCTCCTTTCGGTGTCGCCCGGTGCCGAAGGGCACCGTCTGTTGCGATGGCTCCACTGTGCGCCGGGCGTGTCAGAATAAAAAGGCGCTTTAGGACAGATTTCATGTCGATTCGTTCAGAGCCTCGCCATGCCGCCGTGCCGCCGCCGGCGCTGCCGTTCGACGTCCTCACCGACGTGATGGAGCAGGTGCGCCTCGAAGGCACCGTGTACTTCAGCGCCGAACTGCACGCTCCGTGGGGGATCTCGATCGTGCGCAGCGCGCGGGCGCCGTTCTACGCGGTCACGGCCGGCGAATGCGAACTGCAGGTCGGCCGGCGCGGCGCGGTGCGGCAGGTGCGCGCCGGCGACTTCGTGCTGTTGCCGAACGCCGCGCCGCACGTGGTGCGGTCGGGCCGGGACGCGCTGGTGGTGCCGTTCGACAGCTGGCTGCAGGCGCACCCGATGGACCGCCGGGGCGCGACCCGGCACGCCGGCCCGGGCGCCACGACGCGCGTGACCGGCGGCTTCTTCTCGGTCGACCCGCTGCGCATCAACCCGCTGTTCGGCGCGCTGCCGCCGCTGATCCACCTGCGCGGCACCGACCGGTGCGTGCGCGAGTCGCTGGCGCCGACGCTGCGCCTGGTCGAGGCCGAGATCGCCGCCGGCTCGCTCGGCGCGCGCACGGTGCTGCGGCGGCTGGCCGACGTGCTGTTCATCCAGGCCGTGCGCCTGCACGCCGACGACGGCGGGCAGGCCGCCGGCTGGCTGGGCGGGCGGGCCGAGCCGCGGGTCGGCCGCGCGCTGGCCCTGCTGCACGAGCGTTACGCCGAGCCGTGGACGCTCGAGTCGCTGGCGCGCGAGGTCGGCACCTCGCGCACGCTTCTCGCGGTGCGCTTCCGGGAACTGGTCGGCGAGCCACCGATGGCGTACCTCACGCGCTGGCGGATCACCCGCGCCGCCAACCTGCTGCACGGCGCGCGGCAGCCGCTGGCACGGGTGGCCGAGCAGGCCGGCTACCGGTCGGACGCGGTGTTCTCCAAGGCGTTCCGCCGCGTCACCGGCCAGTCGCCGCGCGAATGGCGGAAAGCCGCGCCGCCCGCGACAGCGGCGGGCAGCGCGCCGCCGCAGCCCGCGGCGGGCCCGCGCCGGCCGGCGCCGCGCCGCTCGCGTAGGCTTGGCGCATGAGCAGCGGCTTCGACAGCCCGCGCGAGACGTGGGAGGCGCGTTTCGCCGGCGACGACTACATCTTCGGCACCGCGCCGAACTCCTTCCTGGCGGCGCAGCGGTCGCGGCTTCACGCCGGCCAGCGCGCGCTCGCCGTCGCCGACGGCGAGGGGCGCAACAGCGTCTGGCTGGCGCAGCAGGGGCTCGCCGTCACCGCCTTCGACATCGCGCCGCGCGGCGTGGCCAAGGCGCGGGCGCTGGCGGCGCGGGCCGGCGTCGAAGTGGACTATCGCGTGGCGGGGGTCGAGGACTGGCCGTGGACGGCCGCGGCGTACGACGTGGTGGCGGCGATCTTCGTGCAGTTCGCCCCGCCGCAGGTGCGCGAGACGATGTTCGCCGGCATGCTGCGGACGCTGAAGCCCGGCGGAGTGCTGCTGCTGCAGGGCTACACGCCGCGGCAGCTCGCCTACCGCACCGGCGGGCCGCCGCGCGCCGAGCACCTGTACACGCCCGAACTGCTGCGGCAGTCCTTCGCCGGCCACGAGATCGTCGAGCTGCGCGAGCACGACGACGTGCTGGCCGAGGGCACCCAGCACGCCGGCATGTCGGCGCTGATCGACTGCGTGGTGCGCAGGACGTGAGCGGCCGATGCGCATCCTGATCGTCGAGGACGACGCGCTGCTCGGCGACGGGCTCGCCGGCGGCCTGCGCGCGCTCGGCTTCGCGGTGGACTGGTTCCGCGACGGCGAGGCCGCCGACGCGGCGCTGGCGAGCGCGCCGTACGAGGCGATAGTGCTCGACCTGTCGCTGCCCGGCGGCGACGGCATGCAGTGGCTGGCGCGCTGGCGGCGGCGCGGCGACACCACGCCGGTGCTGATCCTCACCGCGCGCGAGACGCTCGATTCGCGGGTGGCGGGGCTCGACAGCGGCGCCGACGACTACCTGGTCAAGCCGCTTGCGATCGCCGAGCTGGCCGCGCGGCTGCGCGCGCTGACCCGCCGCGCGCGCGGCCGGCCGGAGCCGGTGTGGCGCCACGGCGCGCTCGAATACGACCCGGCGGCGAAGCGCGTGAGCTGGCGCGGCGAGCCGGTGGAGCTGACCAGCCGCGAGCTGGCGCTGCTCGAGGTGCTGCTGGCCAACCCGCGCCGCGTGCTCTCCAGGCAGCAGCTGTTCGAGAAGCTGTACGCCTGGGACCACTCGATCGAGAGCAACGCGATCGAGGTCTACGTGCACCACCTGCGGCGCAAGATCGACCCGGCGATCGTGCGCACCGTGCGCGGCGTCGGCTACGCGCTCGGAGCGCCGGGCGAGGCGGCGACGTGAGCGCGCCGGGCCGCCCCAAGTGCGAGCGGTTCCCCCCCGGGGGGACGGCGCGAAGCGCCAAGGGGGCGCAGTGACCGCCGTACGGCCGCTCCGCAGGCGCTCACTCCTCCCCGGGCGGATCGCCCGAAGCGCCACGGGGGCCAGGTGACGCTGCAGCGGCGGCTGCTGATCCTGCTGCTGGCCGGCGCGCCGGTGATCTGGGCGCTGGCGGTCGGCTTCGCCGTCTGGCGGGCGAACATCGAGATCAACGAGTTGTTCGACACCCAGCAGGTGCGGCTGGCGCAGCAGGTGGTGGCGCTGCTGCCTTCGGCGCAACTCGACTTCCAGCCGCGGCGCGCCCCGGCGCTGCCCGTCGACGGTGCTGCGCAACTGGACGACCTGTCGATCGCCGTCTGGAACGAGCGCGGCGAACTGCTGCTCGCCGACCAGGAAGGCCAGGCGCTGCCGTTCGACGCCTCGGCCGAAGGCTTCGTCGACCGCAGGCTCGGCGAGGCGTCCTGGCGCGTCTACTACCTGCGCGGCGGACCGTGGCGGGTGGCGGTCGGCCAGGCCGCCGAGGAGCGCGGCGAAGTGCTGCGCGACCTGCTGGCCAGCCAGCTCGTGCCCTGGCTGCTGATGCTGCCGGTGCTGCTGGCGGTGATGGCGGCGTTGGTGCAGCGCGGCCTGCGGCCGGTGCGCGAGATCGCCCGCGAGGTGCAGCAGCGCCGCGCCGACAGCCTGGCGCCGCTGCCGACCGCCGCGGCGCCGGCCGAGCTGCAGCCGCTGCTGGCGTCGATGAACGAACTGTTCGGGCGCATCGAGCGGGCGCTCGAGCACGAACGCCGGCTGACCGCCGACGCCGCGCACGAGTTGCGCACGCCGCTGGCCGCGTTGCGCGCCCAGTGGGAAGTGGCGCAGCTGGCGGCCACCGAGGCCGAGCGGGCCCAGGCCAACGCGCGGATCGGCGAAGGCATCGACCGGCTGGGCCGGCTGGTGTCGCAGCTGCTGGCGCTGGCCAGCGCCGAGAGCGGCAGCCGGCCCGTGTTCACCGAGGCGGTCGACTGGCACCGCGTGGCCGAGCGCGCGCTGTCCGACTGCCTGCCGCTGCTCGACGGTACCGGCACCGAAGTGACGGTCGGCTGGCCGGAGCGTGGCGCGCCGCTGCCGATGACCGGCGACGAGTCGCTGCTGGCCACGTTGCTGCGCAACCTGGTCGACAACGCGCTGCGCTATTCGCCGCCGCGCTCGCAGGTGGCGGTGCAGTTCACGGCCGATTCACTGGTGGTCGAGGACCGCGGACCGGGGCTCGCCGAGGCGCAGCTGGCGCGGCTCGGCGACCGCTTCTACCGGCCGGCCGGCCAGGCGCAGTCGGGCAGCGGCCTGGGCCTGTCGATCGTGCAGCGGGTGGCCGAGCTGCACGGCCTGGCCGTGCGTTTCGCCAACCGCGACGACGGCCCGGGCCTGCGCGTGACGATCCGCCGGCGCGAGCTGCCGGAGCGCTAACGCGAGGCGACCTGGGCGCGCACCTTCTCGAGCAGCGCCTTCGCCTCGTCCTTGCGGCCGGCATCGGCGATCTCGCGCCCCGCGCGGGCCGGTGCGGCGAGCGAGCGCTCCAGGTAGGGAATCGCCTCGGCCGGCTTGCCGGTCTCAACCAGGAACTCGCCGTAGAAGTAGTTGACGTCGACGCCCTTCGGGTTGATCGCCGCCGCCTTGTCGAGCAGTTCCTTCGCCTTGGCCTTGTCGCCGAAGCCGATCGGCCAGCCGGGCACCTTGTAGTAAAGCACCGCCAGGCTGTTGTAGGCCGAGCCGTCGAGCGCGTTGGGGTTGAGCTTCAGCGCCTGCTCGTACATTGCCTTGGCGTCCTTGGCCAGCGACAGCGCGCCGAGGCCGCCCTTGGCCCCGGCCAGCGTGCTGACGATGATGCCGTCCCAGATCAGCGGCTCGGCGCGGTTCGGATAGGCCTCGACCACCTTGTGCGCCTTGCCGGCCAGCGCCTCGAAGCGCTCGGCGTGCTGCGCGGCCGGCGTCCTGTAGCGGATCGTCTCCCAGTCGTGCTGCAGGTCGGCCACCGCGTCGTCGACGGGGGCGGCAAGGGCGGTGCTGCCGAGCAGGACGGCGGCGAGCGTGACGGCCGCGCGGGCCGGCAGGAAGCTAGACATGTTGTGACTCCGTGGTTGATGGATGGACCGGCTCGGCGCGGGCCGAGTCGAGCGCGGCGCGGTGCGGCGCGAAGGCGAGGTCGAGCAGCCGCGGCGCGAGGCTGTTCACGCGCACCGCGACCGACTCCGGGAAGCCGAGGAATTTCTCCGCCCTGCCCGACAGCAGCAGCTTCAGCGCCGCGGCGGCGACCGCCTCCGGCGCGTCGACGGCCGTGCGCGTGCGGCGGTTGAAGTCGTCGGCGCGCGCGTCGTTGAACCCGGTGCGGGTGGCGCGCGGAGCGAGGTACTGCACGCGCACCGTCGTGTCGGCGAGTTCGCGCCGCAGCGTCTCGGAAAAGCCGCGCAGGCCGAACTTGCCGGCGCCGTAGACGGCGAAGCCCGGCACGCCGAGGCGTCCGGTGGCCGAGCCGATGTTCAGCACGCGCGCCTCGGGCTGGGCGCGCAGCTGCGGCAGCAGCGCCAGCGTCAGCTGGATCGGCGCGACCAGGTTGGTCTGCAGCACCGCGTCGATCTGCAGCGGGTCGGCCTCGGCGAACGAACCGAAGCACGGTACCGCCGCGTTGT
>JBHJND010000329.1:0-1913 GCA_048497655.1 Caballeronia novacaledonica | reverse complement strand
CCGCTCGACGTTGCCGACCGACGTGCCGCCGTATTTGTGAACGATCAATGCCATGAAAGGCCGCCGCCCCCTGCTTCGTGATTGAACAAACGCCGAATTATAGGGAGGCGGGGCGCATGCTCCGGCGCGCCCGCCTTGCGCTGCCTCGAGCCGCCGGCGACTGCGCGGCGCGGGCAGCGGCGCCGGCCGCTCAGCCTTCGGGGAGCAGTTCGGCGTCGGGGTGCCACTGCAGGCGGATGCGCTCGCCGCCGTCGTCGACCAGGCGCACATCGGAGCCGAGCCCGGCGACGAAGATCAGCCGCTCGTCGCGCCACACCAGCGGCAGCGCGGCGCGCTCGAACTCGGCGATGCCCGCCTCCTGGAACAGCCGCTTGAGCGTCTTCGACGGCCGCAGCGCGTGCGGCTTGAAGCGCTCGCCGCCGCCGCGCCCGCGCAGCTGCAGGGGACAGGCAGCCAGCCACTCGGCATCGAAGCCCTCGCCCTGCGTCGGCTCGAAGCGCAGCACCCCGCCCCAGGCCGGCACCGCGATCTCGCGCTCGCCGCGCCAGCGAAGCGTCGCGTCGCCGTGGCGCTCGGTCTGCGCCGTGCGCAGCAGCAGCAGGCCGCGGTGCCGCCGCACTTCGTGCGCACCGATGCGCACCTTCATCCGCGCATCGGCGCGGCTACCCAGCGCCTGCGCCAGCACCTGCGCCAGGCGGGCGCGCGACGGCACCTGCACGCCCTGCGCCGCCAGCCAGGCGCGCACGGTGACGGCGCGCCGCCCGGGCGGCAGCATCGCCAGCCGGTCGAGCCACAGCATTGCCGACGGCGCGTCCTCGGTGCACGAGGCGAGGTCCGCCTCGGCCAGTTCGTGCACCGCTTCGGCGGCTTCGGCGAGCAACTCGATCGACCGCGCGGCGCCACGCAGGAACCCGGGCCGCACACTGCGCAGCGCCGGCAGCACCTTCGCCCGCAGCGCCCCGCGCAGCAGCCGCGGCTCGCTGTTGCTCGGGTCGTCGACGTAGGCAAGGCCGCGCTGCGCCACGTAGTGCTCGATGTCGGCGCGCGGCATCGCCAGCCACGGTCGCAGCAGCCCGGCGCGGCCGGCGAACGCCCGCGCCGCGACGAAGCCGGTCAATCCGTCGATGCCGGCGCCGCGCATCCACTGCATGAGAAAGGTCTCGACGCGGTCGTCGAGGTGGTGCGCGGTGAGCACTGCCGCCGCTTCCTGCTCGGCGGCAGCCTCGGCCAGCGCGGCATAGCGGGCGTCGCGCGCCGCCTCCTCGATGCCGCCGCCCGACGGCTCGACCCTCACCCGCACGATCTTCAGCGGCACCTCGAGCCGGGCGCAGGAGCGCTCGCAGGACTGCTCCCACTGGTCGGCCTCGGGCAGCAGCCCGTGGTGCACGTGCACGGCGAGCAGCCGTGCAAAGCCCGCCGCGCGGCTGCGTCGCAGCCGGCAGGCGGCATCGAGCAGCGCCGCAGAGTCGCGGCCGCCGCTGTAGGCGATGACGAGCGGCCCGGCCGCCGCGCCTTCGGCCGGCGCGCCCTCGGCCGCGCCGACCTGGTGATGGGCCACCGCGTCGCGCAGCGCGTCGAGCAGCCGCTGCTCGACGGGGTCAGGCTTCGGGAGTCGTTTCCATGAACTTGCCATAGCCGAGCAGGCGGGCGTGGCGCGCCGCGAGCAGTTCCTTCGGCTTGAGCGCCTGCAACTGGCGCAGGCTGTCGGCCAGGGCGCGCTTCAGCAGCGCCGCCATCTGCTTCGCGTCGCGGTGCGCGCCGCCGAGCGGCTCGGCGACGATGTGATCGATCAGGCCGAGCGCCTTGAGCCGGTGCGCGGTCAGGCCGAGCGCTTCGGCCGCCTCCGGCGCCTTCTCGGCACTCTTCCACAGGATCGAGGCGCAGCCCTCGGGCGAGATCACCGAGTAGGTGGC
>JBHJND010000328.1:0-1672 GCA_048497655.1 Caballeronia novacaledonica | reverse complement strand
CGAATGGCTCGGCAGCACGCCGGCCGAGATCGAGATGTTCCAGTGGCACGGCGACACCTTCTCGCTGCTGGCGCGGGCGACCAACTTCCTCGCCAGCCGCTGGTGCGAGAACCAGGCGTTCGTGATCGAGCACGCCGGCGTGGCGCACATCGGCATGCAGTTTCACTGCGAGGCGACGCCGGCGATCGTGCGCGCTTGGAGCGGCGACGACACCTGGTACGACGAGGTGCAGGCCGAGCGCGAGGCCACCGGCGGCGCGGCCGTGCAGGACGCCGAGGCGATGCGCGACGACCTCGAGGCGCGCTGTGCGGCGATGCAGGTGCTGGCCGGGCGGATCTACGCGCGCTGGTGGCGGGGCGCGGCGCCGCGCGCAGGCACCGACCACGCGGCGCACGCGGTGCGCTGAGCGCTTCTCCAGGCTTCCCGGTTCCGATGCTGCCGGCGCTGCAAGAGCGGTTCCCGCTGCGCGGGCTCAACACCTTCGGCGTCGAAGCGCGGGCGCGCTGGTTCTGCCGCGTGCGCTCGGCCGCCGAGCTCGCGGCGCTGTCCGCCGAGCCGAAGTTCGCCGGCCTGCCGCGGCTGGTGCTCGGCGGCGGCAGCAACCTGCTGCTGACCGGCGATTTCGACGGGCTGGTGATCAAGGTCGAGGTGCCTGGCCTGCGCGATCTCGGCGACTCCGGCGACGCGTGGCAAGTAGAAGTCGGTGCCGGCGAGAACTGGCACGCCACCGTCGAGCGGCTGCTGGCGATGGGACGCGCGGGGCTGGAGAACCTGGCGCTGATTCCCGGCAACTGCGGCGCGGCGCCGATCCAGAACATCGGCGCCTACGGCATGGAACTGGCCGAGCGATTCGACTCGCTCGTGGCGTGGGACTTCGAGGCGAACCAGACGGTGCGCATGTCGGCCGCCGATTGCGACTTCGGCTACCGCGACAGCGTCTTCAAGCGCCAGCTTGCCGGTCGCCGGATCGTGCTGTCGATCATGTTGGCGCTGCCGAAGCGGTGGGAGCCGGTGGCCGGTTATGCCGACGTGGCGCACGAGCTGAAGGTGTGCGGCATCGGGCGGCCGGCGGCGCGCGAGATCTTCGACGCGGTGGTGGCGATCCGCCGCCGCAAGCTGCCCGACCCGGCAGCGGTTGGCAACGCCGGCAGCTTCTTCAAGAACCCGATCGTCACGCGCGACGAGCACCGGGCGCTGATCGCGCACCACCCGTCGCTGGTCGGCTACCCGCTGCCCGGCGGCCGGGTCAAGCTCGCCGCGGCGTGGCTGATCGACGCGGCGGGCCTGAAGGGCGCCACCCGCGGCCGCGCCGGCGTCTACGAGAAGCAGGCGCTGGTGCTGGTCCCCCGCGGCGGCGCCACCGGCGCCGAGATCCTCGCGCTGGCGCGCGAGGTGCAGGACAAGGTCGCCGAGAAGTTCGGCCTGTGGCTGGAGCCGGAGCTGGTGATCGTGTGAGGCGTGGTGCAGCCGGCGGACACCAGGGCGATGCAACAGTGACCCAGCCGTGCGCGGACCGTCGCGAATAGGCACGCCGGCCCCGGCTAGCGCGCAGTCGAGACGCCGGGGTGCCGTGCCTTGCGGTGCTGGCAGCACGAAACGACGGTGCGTCACCGAGGGCGGCGGGTGGCCGCCGTAGCGAAGTAAAGGCGGAGCGGCGGGCGAAGCCCGCCGC
>JBHJND010000327.1:0-2477 GCA_048497655.1 Caballeronia novacaledonica | reverse complement strand
CATCCGGTTGGCGCGCAGCAGCCGGTCGGCGGTATCGAAGTAGACGTTGTCGACCTCGAGTTCATTGCCCGCGCCGAGACGTTCCAGCCTCCGCCGCAGCGACGGCAGGTCGCCCTCGCGCAGCGCCAGCTTCAGCTCGATCTCGCGCGGCGCCTCTCCGCCCCCGGCACCGCCCGCTCCAGTTGCCATGCGGCCAGCATAAGCCAGCGACGGCAGCGGTCCGGCGTCGAGATCCACCGAACGGCTTATGCCCCTCAACGAAAGACTTACGCCGCAACAGCGCAGCGGCTACGCCGCCTGCTCAATGGCGGCCGGGTCAGTGAGCGCGCACGATGCCGTTATGCGCTCGATGCGCAAGAGACCCTGGAGGAAACACCATGAACCACCTGCCGCCCGCCCTGCCCTCGATCCCTTCCGACAACCGGCACAGCAGCCGCAGCGCCCGCTGGACCGCCGGCTTCGTGATCGCCGTTGGATTCGGATTCATGGGCAGCGCCATGATCGACGCCTCCGAGCGCAACGACCATGTGGCCGCCTTCAGGCCGGCGATGTCGGCGCCTGCCGACATGGACATCGGCAGCCCCACGTCCGGACACGCGGAGAACTACGAGGTCGACGACGCCGTCCGCAACTGGAACTGGGAGGCAAAGAGTCCCGAGCAGAAGCCGTCGCGCGGTTACGACTTCGAAGAGCTCTGGCTGGCGCGCTGACCGCCGCCATGCCGGCCGGCCCGCGCGAGCGCGGGCCGGCTGTTCCAATGGGGAGGGGAAATGCTGCCGAGGACAACGATGCTTTGGCTGTGCCTGGTGCCGGCCTCCGCGCTGGCCCAGATGCAGGTTGTCGGTGACGGCGCATGTCCGAAATTCGCCGTCGACATTGCCGCATTCGCAACCTGCGACGGCGAGCGTGTCGCTTCACCCGCCGGTCTGCCGGCGCTGACGATCGCCGCCGTGCCGCTGGCCGAAGTGCCGCCGCACAAGCGCTCGGACGGCGACCTGTACATCAGCGCCGCCGAAGCGCATCGGATACGCCGCGACTATCCCGGCCAGGTCGTGCTGGTCGACATCCGCAGCCGCGTCGAGGCGGCCTATGTCGGCCAGCCCGACATGGTCGACATCCACGTGCCCTACCTGGAGCCGGCCCTGCCGCTGCAGTGGACCGCAGCGTCGGGCAGCTTCGCGATGCAGCGCAACCCGAGGTTCGTCGACGAGATCAAGGCGGCACTGGCGCAGCTCGACGGTCCCGCCGAGCCAACCATCCTGCTGCTGTGCCGCTCGGGCCAGCGTAGTGCCATCGCCGCCGACGCGCTGGCTGCCGCCGGCCTGACGCGCGTCTACACGGTGGTCGACGGCTTCGAGGGCGACATCGGCCCGGACGGCCGCCGCAACGTCAACGGCTGGAAGGTTGCCGGCGGCCGCTGGCAGTCGAGGGCCCTGCCACACCTAACTTCGGCTTCCGCACTCTGACGCGGCCCGGCCTCACCTCACTGAGTTGCCCGCCGAGGCAGACGGCACGCACTGGAGGGCGGGCCCCGCTCAGTCCGTGCTGATCAGCCCGACCTGCTTCTGCGCAGCAACGACCGCTTCGGTTCGGTTGCGCGCCTGCAGCACGCGGTAGATCGCCAGCAGGTGGACCTTGACCGTTGCCTCCGACAGGCCAAGTTCGCGCGCGATGGCCTTGTTCGGCAGTCCGCGGGCGAGCAGTCGCAGCACCTCGATCTGTCGTCCGGTGAGCCCGCTCGCCGCAGACGCGGCCTCCGCCGTCGGCTTGTCCGCGCCGGCAGGCTCCGAGAGAAAGCGCAGCGGCGCGTAGGTGCCGCCGGCGAGGATCAACCGGATCGCCTGCAGCATCACCGAGGCGGCGTCCGACTTCGGCACGAAGCCCGAGACGCCGAGCGCGATCAGCTCGCGCACCAGGCTCGGATCCTCCGTCGCCGACAGGATGACCAGCGGTAGGGTCGGATGCTCGCGCCGCCAGCGGGCGATGGTCGACGTGCCGGCGGTCCCCGGCATGTTGAGGTCGACCAGCGCCAGATCGAAGTCGACGCCACCGGCCAGCACCGCGTCGACCTGCGCGGCATCGGCTGCCTCGACCCACCTGATCTCCCGGGCGAGTGGCTGCAAGGCGTGACGCATCGCCAGCCGCATGACCTCGTGGTCATCGGCGAGGAGGATGTTCAGGTTAGCAACCACGGAGTTGGCAGGGTTCACGGACGGCGAGTACCTTTCGCTGGTTGCGCACGTGGGCGATGCGGGCCCGCATGCGCAGCCAATCTTATTTGCAGATAACGGCGAGGTGAAAGCCCCCTTCTCACTCGGCATCGCGCTCGTCGCGGTCGTGCTGCTGCACGCGGCGGCGGCCGGAGCGCCGGCGCAGTCTCCCACACCGGAGCAGTTCTCGGCCGCGGTCTTCGTCGGACCTGCCGCTGACGCCGGCGGCGAGACAGTCGAACTGCCGCACCTTTGGCGCCATCGCTC
>JBHJND010000326.1:0-2180 GCA_048497655.1 Caballeronia novacaledonica | reverse complement strand
GTCATCGCCTCGGTCTGGTCGATGATCAAGTACCCGCCGCTCTTCAGCTCCACCCGCCGGCCGAGCGCGCGCTCGATTTCCTCGTCGATCTGGTACAGGTCGAACAGCGGCCGCTCGCCCGCGTAGTGCGCGAGCTTGTCGCCCACCTTGGGCACGTACTGGCGGCCGAAGGCCTGCAGGGCGAGGAAGTTCTCGCGCGAGTCGACCTGGATCGAGGTCGTCTCGACGGTGGCGACGTCGCGCAGCACGCGCTGCGCCAGCGACAGGTCCTCGTAAAGCAGTGACGGCGCCGGCTGCCGGCCGGCGGCCTCGCGGATCTGCGACCAGCGAAGCCGCAGGTAGGCGATGTCGGCGGCCAGTTCCTCCTCGCTGGCGTCCTCGGCGCTGGTGCGCACGATGTAGCCGCCGGTCTCGTCGGCCGGCACCAGGCGCGTGAGCATGTCGCGCAGCTGCGCCCGCTCGGTCTCGCCCTCGATCCGCTGCGACACGCCGATGTGCGGCTCCTGCGGCAGGTACACCAGCATGCGGCCGGCCAGGCTCACCTGGGTCGACAGTCGGGCGCCCTTGGTGCCGATCGGGTCCTTGACCACCTGCACCATGATCGAGTCGCCCTCGCGGATCAGCCGCTCGATTGGCGGCGGCCGCTCCTGCTGGCGGTGCTCGAGGATGTCGGCCACGTGCAGGAAGGCCGCCCGCTCCAGGCCGATGTCGACGAACGCCGACTGCATGCCCGGCAGCACGCGTGCCACCCGCCCGAGATAGATATTGCTGACGATGCCGCGCGTGGCCGTGCGCTCGACGTGCAGTTCCTGCACGACGCCGGCCAGCATGACCGCCACCCGCGTTTCCTGCGGGGTGATGTTGATGAGGATGTCGTCCATGGCGTTACGGCGAAAGTGTACGCATCGGCTGCGCCGATGCACGCGCACTTTCGCCGGATGAGGTCGGCGCGCGCGGCTTGAGGCGGCTCGGCGCCGCGCGCGAAGACAAGATCACGGAAAGACCGGTCAGGGAAGGTCGGCGATACCCGCCTGGCGCAGCAGCTGCGCGGTCTCGAACAGCGGCAGGCCCATCACGCCGGAGTAGCTGCCCTCGAGATGCTCGACGAAGGTGGCGGCGAGGCCCTGGATGGCATAGCCGCCGGCCTTGTCGTAAGGCTCGCCGCCGGCGCAGTAGCGCTCGATCTGCCGCTCGGCGAGCGGCGCGAAGCGCACCGCCGACACCGACTCGGCGCTGGACAGCTCCAGCCGCGCCGGCGAGCCGCAGGCCAGGGCGACGAAGGTGCGCACCTCGTGCGTCCGCCCGGCCAGCCGGCGCAGGAAGGCGGCCGCCTCGGTGCGGTCGGCCGGCTTGCCGAGGATCTCGCCGTCGACCGCCACCACGGTGTCGGCGGCGAGCACTGGCCGCACGGCGAGCTGGCGCATGCCAAGCACCTCCATGCCGATGCGCGCCTTGGCGGTGGCGACCCGCTCGGCAAACGCGGCGCAGCTCTCGCCCGCATGCGGTGTCTCGTCGATGTCGGGGCCGCGCGGCTGCGCCAGCCGCAGCACCAGCGGCTCGAAGCGCACGCCGATCTGCCGCAGCAGGTCGCGCCGACGGGGACTGCGCGAGGCGAGGTAGACATCGGTCATGGCGTTTCTCCCGTCAGGCGCGGTGGTAGGGGTGCCGGCTCAGGATCGACCAGGCGCGGTACAGCTGCTCGACCAGCAGCAAGCGGGCCAGCGCGTGCGGCAGCGTCATGCTCGACAGCCGCAGCAGCAGATGCGCGCCGCGGCGCAGTTCGTCGGCGAGACCGTCCGGCCCGCCGATCACGAAGGCCGGCGAGTCGCCGCCGTCGCGCCAGCGGCCGAGTTGCTCGGCGAAGGCGGTGCTGGTCAGGTCACGGCCGCGCTCATCGAGCGCCACCGTCAGGCAGCCGGGCGGCAGCGCGGCGCGCAGCCTGTCGCCTTCCGCGGCGCGGATGCGCTCCGGCGGGCGGCCGTCGCGCGGCTCGGGCTTCAGTTCGCGCACGCTGACCGGGAACTCGGCCGGGAAACGCTTGAGGAAGTCGGCGATTGCCTCGTCGGCCCAGCGCGGCTGCCGCTGGCCGATGGCGAGGATCGAAACTCTCATCGTCGTGGCGGCCGGCGCTGGCGTGTCAGTCGCGGCTCGCCGCGCTCAGGCGGCGACTCGGCCGCGCG
>JBHJND010000325.1:0-1811 GCA_048497655.1 Caballeronia novacaledonica | reverse complement strand
AGTGCCGCGGCGAAGCCTGCGGCATCGCCCGGTCGGACTGGTCGATAGCATGTGGCGCGCAGTGCGCGCGGCCGCGGCAGCCTTAGCGCTCGCCGGCGGTAGCGTTCTGCTGCTGGTCGTGGCGGTGACCGTTGCGTCGGTCCTCGGTCGCTGGATTCAGTCGGCGCCGGTGCCTGGCGACATCGAACTGGTCCAGCTCGGTACCGCGGCGGCGCTGGCGTTGTTCCTGCCCTGGTGCCAGCTGCACGGCAGCCACCTCATCGTCGACATCTTCACGGCGCGCACGACGACCCTGGCACAGCGCCGCCTCGATCGGGTCGCACAGCTGCTTGCAGCCGGAGTGCTTGGATTGCTGGCGATCCGCGCGGCCGCCGGGATCGCCGACCTGCGGGCCGCGGGCGAAACATCGATGGTGCTCGGGTTGCCGCTGTGGCTGGCCTATGCGGCGATGGTGCCGTCGCTGGCATTGGCGGCGCTGATCGCGCTGCTCGGCGCGTGGCGGCACGAGCCGGAAGCGGATTGATGCCGGCCTGGACGGCCCTGCTGCTGTTCGCCGCGATGCTGGGGCTGATGGCGCTGCGCGTGCCCGTTTGGGCGGCGATGTTCATCCCGGGTGCGCTCGGGTACGTCGCACTGTCCGGCAGCGATGCCTGGCTCGCGTACCTCAAAGGCATGGCGTTTGCGCGGTTCTCGATCTACGACCTGTCGGTAATCCCGCTGTTCCTGCTGATGGGGCAGCTGGCAACGCAGGGCGGGCTCTCGAGCGCGCTGTTTCGCGCGGCAACAAGCTTTGTCGGTCACTGGCGCGGCGGCCTCGCGCAGGCGGCCGTGCTGGCCAGTGCCGCGTTCGGTTCGGTGTGCGGATCGTCGGTGGCCACTGCGGCGACGATCGCGCAGGCGGCATTGCCCGAGATGCGCCGCTATCGCTACGACGGCGGCTTTGCAGTTGCAAGCCTGGCCGCGGGCGGCACGCTGGGGATCCTGATTCCGCCGTCGGTCGTGCTGGTGCTTTACGCGATCATCGCGGAGCAGAACATCGCGCGCCTCTTTGCCGCCGCCATGATTCCGGGCCTGCTTGCGGCAACGCTGTACTGCGTCGCGATCGCGCTGCTGATGCTCCGGCACCCCGAGTTGGGGCCGGCCGAACCGCGTGTGCCCTGGCGCGAGCGCTGGGCGACGCTGCCCGGCGTCTGGCCGGTGCTGCTGATCTTCATCGTGGTGCTCGGTGGCATCTATGGGGGTCTATTCACGGCCACCGAAGGAGCGGCGATCGGAGTCGGCCTGACAGGCGCCGTGGGTACGTTGCGGGGTGAACTCTCGGTACGACGCCTGCGTGCCGCGCTGCTGGCGACCGCCGAGACTTCCGGCGTGATCTTCATGATCTTCCTCGGCGCCGACATGCTGAACGGCGCACTGGCGCTGACGCAGATGCCGGCGCGCGCGGCCGAGATGATCGGTGCGCTGGCCTTGCCGCCGCTGGCGGTGCTGGCGCTGGTGCTGCTGTTCTACATTGTCCTCGGCGGCGTGATGGACGAGCTGTCGATGCTGCTGCTGACGCTGCCCGTGGTCTTCCCGGCGGTGATGCAGCTCGAACTGCTGGGCCTGGCGCCCGAAGCGAAGGCGATCTGGTTCGGCGTGCTGCTGCTGACGGTGGTCAACATCGGCCTGATCGCGCCGCCGGTTGGGCTGAACGTCTACGTCGTCACGGCACTGGCGCGCGACGTGCCGGTTGCGCGCGCCTACCGGCATGTCGGCGCGTTCCTGGCCGCGGACGCGCTGCGCCTCGTGCTGCTGCTGCTGGTGCCGGCGCT
>JBHJND010000324.1:0-5830 GCA_048497655.1 Caballeronia novacaledonica | reverse complement strand
GATGAACAGCCCGCCTTCCCAGCGAGCGATCTCGCGGCCGGTGAGGAACACCGGCAGGCAGGCGAAAGCCACCGCCAGAAGCACCCACAGGTCGAAAGCAAGCGCCGCCGCCGGCACCGGCAGCCCGCCAGCGGCGACCAGCCCCGAGGCGCCGAGGCAGCCGAGGATGTTGAAGGTGTTGCTGCCGACGACGTTGCCGACCGCGATGTCGTGCTCGCCCTTGAGCGCCGCCGTCACCGAGGTCGCCACCTCGGGCATCGAGGTGCCGGCGGCGACGATGGTCAGCGCGATCACCAGTTCGCTCACGCCGAGCGCGCGGGCAAAGGCGGTCGCCGAATCGACCAGCCAGTTCGAGCCGACGACCAGCAGGACCAGGCCCGCGGCCACCAGGCCCGCCTGCGCCGCCCAGTGGCGATCCCAGTCACGGTCCGGCGGGACTGCCTCGGCGTACTCGTCGCGGGTGGCCTGCGTCTGGCGGCGTGACTGGACGATCAGGAACACCGTGTAGGCGCCCAGCAGCGCCAGCAGCAGCGCCGACTCCAGGCGGTCGAGACGGCCGTCCATTGCCAGCGCGACCAGCAGCAGCGACGCGCCGACCATGATCGGCACCTCCTGGCGGATCAGCTGCGCGTTGACCACCAGCGGCGCGATCAGCGCCGACAGGCCCAGGATGAACAGGACGTTGAAGATGTTGCTGCCGATAACGTTGCCCACCGCCAGCTCCGTGCGGCCGTCGAGCACGGCGCCGACCGACACCGCGACTTCCGGCGCGCTGGTGCCGAAGGCGACGATCGTCAGGCCGACCACCAGCGGCGAGATGCCGAATGACAGCGCGAGCTTGGAAGCGCCGCGCACGAGCAGGCGGGCGCCGGCGACGAGCGCGACCAGTCCGAGTGCGAAGAAGGTCAGGTGGGCGAGCATCCGGCGGGTCGCTTCTCGATGCGGACGGGCGCGGAGTATAGGTGCAGCGGCGGCGGGCCACTCGAGGGCGTGGCCCCGGACGCGGGCGAGGCAGCCGGCCTCCCGCAGGCAGGCCGCTGGCCGAGTCCTGGCCTCGATGCCGCCCGCCAACGCGGCGGCCGGGCGCAGGTCAGGACAGCGCCCGCTCCGCCTGTGCGGCTGCCGGCGCGCCGTCGAGTTCGAAGCGCAGCCGGAACAGGTCGGCGACCCGCCGGGCCTGCAGCTTCTCCATCACCCGCGCGCGGTGCACCTCGACCGTGCGCTGGCTGATGCCGAACTCCTCGGCGATCTCGCGGTTGTGCAAGCCGCTGGTCACCCGCTCGAAGACCTCCAGTTCGCGCTCGGTCAGGCGCTGCATGCGGCCGAGCATCGTCTCGCGGTTGCGCGCCTTCTCGACCTGCGCGTGGTCGCTGCGCAGCGCGACCGTGATTGCCTCGATCAGGTCCTGCTCGTCGATCGGCTTCTCGAGGAAGTCGACCGCGCCGTCGCGCAGCGCCGCGCGCGCGGTGGCGACGTCGCCGTGGGCGGTCATCACCACGAACGGCAGCGCCGCCTGCCGGCCGGCGAGCTTGCGCTGCAGGTCGAGCCCCGACATGCCCGGCAGGCGCACGTCGGCGAGCACGCAGGCCGGACGCTCGAGCGCATCGCCCTCGAGGAAGGCCTCGGCGCTGTCGAAAGTGGCGGTGGAAAAGCCGCGCAACTGCAGCAGCAGCGAAAGCGAGTCGCGCACGGACGGATCGTCCTCGACGACGTAAACCCAGCTTCCGGCAACGTTGACGTCACTGTGGTCGGTGTTCATCTGTGGGCAGGTCCAGGTGAAAGGTTGTGATGCTGGCGGCAGCATCGAGGGACAGTCCGCCGCCGAGCCGCTCGGTGATGGACCGGGACAATGCAAGGCCAAGGCCCATGCCGTGCGGCTTGCTGGTGGCGAGCGGCTTGAACAGCTGCGGGCGGAGCTCGGGCGCGATGCCGGGGCCGTTGTCCTGCACGCTGATGCGGATCGCCGGCGCCGGGCCGTCAGCCAGCCGCGTCGCCGAGACACGGATGCGCCGCGGCGGCGGCGCCTCGGTCACCGCGTCGCAGGCGTTGCCGAGCAGGTTGTCGAGCACCGCGCCGAGTTGCACGGCGTCGGTGTGCAGCGGCGGCAGGCCGGGCTCGATCGCCGTCTCGAACGCGATGCCGGAGCGCTCCAGGCGGTCGCGCAGGTGGGCGCGTCCGCGGTCGATCAGCTCCTCGGCGTGCACCTGCTCGCTGTGCGTGGCACCGGTGCGGAAGAAGTCACGCATCCGCCGGACGTATTGCCCGGCGCGCGCGCTCTCGGAGGAGATCTGGTCCAGCGTGCGGAACAGCGTGGCCCGATCCGCGTCGTCCCGCTCGGCAATCAGGCGCGCCGCGCGGGCATAGGTGCCGATGGCCGACAACGGCTGGTTCAAGTCGTGCGCCAGCGCCGCCGACAGCTCGGCGGTGGCGGCGCTGCGCTGCGCCTCGGCGAGCGCTTCGCGCTGCTCGCGCAGTTCGCGCTCGCGCCCGGCCAGCCGGCGGGCCGCCCGCTCGCGTTCGGAAACGAGCAGGCCCAGGTAGATCGAGGTCAGCGCCATCGCCAGCATCAGCATCTGGAATTCGACCGCCGTCGCCACGCGTGGCGCGAACATCGTCACGCCGGCGATCAGCCCCGCCTGAACCAGCGGCAGCGCCAGCGCGGCGCCGAGCAGTCCGTGCCGCGTCGACATGACGACCACCGGCACGAACAGCAGGTACGACATGCGGAACTGGTCGAACGGCCGCATCCAGAAGATCACCAGCAGAAGCGCCGCCAACGCCAGTGCGAACAGCAGCAGGTCGCGGCCGAGGTGTCCCTGGCCCGGCGCGATCGCCGCCTCGTCGCGCCAGGCGCCGGAGAAGAAGAGCAGCAACGCCGGCGAGGCGACGATCAGCGCCAGCGCCTCGCCGACCACGACCTGCAGCGACACCGCGTGCAGCGGTCGAACCTCCGCCGCGTCCTCCAGCAGGCCGGTGGCGGCGTGCAGCACGGCGACACCGAAGGAGGCGACGAGGGCGATCAGCACCAGCGTCGACACGTCGCGCATGGTCACCGGTTCGCCGCCCGTCCAGCGCGTGAGGCGGTGCACCGCGTAGCCGGCGGCGCTGTAGCCGACGGCGGCCAGCAGCGAAGAAATGACGTTGTCGGCGGCCGGGGTCGTGCCGAGCATCAGGTTGCTGAGCAGGACGGTGCCGAAGACCACGGGCACGAAGCGCAGGCCGCCAAAGGCCACCAGCGCCAGCGCCAGCGCCGCCTGCGGGTTCCACGGCGTCCAGTCGGCTGGCGCGACCGGCAGCAGGTCGGTCGCGTTGTCGACGGCGACGTAGGCGACGCAGAAAGCCAGCGACAGAAATATCGGCCGCTCGAGCAGGCGATCGGCGGCGGTGCGGCGGCCGTCGCCTCGCTGCCCGGAATCGGCGCCGAACCGCCCGAACCCGTGCTGCCTGGCCGACGGAGGCATCCACGCCGAGCGATCGTCGGCGCGCGTTCTTGCGCTATTCATTCGGCGACGGCTCGGCGGCGCCCTCCCGGTCCGGCGCGCGGAGCACCCACCATGCCGCAGCGCCGGCCACCGCGGCCGCCAGCAGCGCGATCGGCCGCCGGCGAAACAGCCGCCAGACGAGCGTTCCCACAGTGGAACTGAGCCACGGATGTCCGACACCGAACCTGGCCAGCCGGCCGATCGTGCCGCCGGCAGCACCGCCCGGCGAAAGCGCCCGGACGGCCATCGACAAGACGCCGGCCGCCGACCGCAGCGGCGCCAGTTGCTCGCGCGCTTCGAATATGGCGAGCTGGGTGGCCAGGCGCTGCACGTGGGCCTGCGCCTGCAAGTGGGCGATCCTGTCCTCGGTGGCACTACGGCTCATCGGTTGGTCGCCTCGTCGGCAGCCTCGCGCGGCTGGGAGATCGCGCCGGCCAGCGCTTCGCAGTCTTCGCGCAGCGCCGCCCGCGTGCGCGCCAGCGGCGCGGCGGCAGCGCCGGCGCCTTGTATCAGCGCGCGCAGGACCAGCGCGCCCGCCAAGCCGAACAGCAGGGCCAGGATGCCCGCCGTGGCCGCGCCGAGCCGATCCCAAAGGACCAGCGTCAGCCAGGCGCCGGCGCCAACGAGCGCCGCCACCATCAGCGCGAAGGCGGCCAGCGCCATCGCCAGCCAGCCGAGCCACTTCTGCTGCGCCAGCGCCAGTTCCTCCGCGGCGAGGTCGGCGCGCAGCAGCAGCAACTGGCCGCCGTGCTTGAGCACGCGGCGGGCAGCCTCGAACGAAAGTGCCATCGGGCCGGCGCCTAGCGCCGCGACACCAGCATGCCGAGCAGGAAGCCGATGCCGGCAGCGGCGCCGACCGCAGCCCACGGGTTGCCGTGCACCCAGTCGTCGGCGCGTCGCGCCGCGGCGCGGCTCTTCTCGACGGCAGCAACGCGGGCCTCCGACAGCCGCAGGCTGGCGCGGTGCAGGTTCTCCGCGGCACGTTCGCGCAACTCGACCGCCTGCTGCCCGGTGCTGCTGGCGGCCTGCTTGAGCAGCGCCTCGACGTCGGCGAGCACTACCTTGATGTCGGCGCCGAACTTCTCGCCGGAAACGCCTGCCGAACTCTGGGTGTCATCCATCGTGATTTCTCCTTACCGGTTCCTCGGATTGCAGCCGTGCAACACGACCGCGTCTTCACTCGCAACGTGTACCAGAACGATCCACGAGCGGCTGCCCGCATTCTGCCTACGTGCCCGCCCTACGTGGTTTCCGATGCGGGCAAGCGTAGGCCAGCGGCGGCCGCGTGCCTTGCGGTGCCGCAAGCACGGCACGGGGTGCGCACGATTGCGTACTGCTAGAGTCGGCGCCACCCCCACCCCGCTCGCCCGTTCCATGCCCCAGTCGCCTGCCCCTCGATCACCCAATGCGGTCCGCCTCGGCACGCCGCTGTCGGCCGCAGCCACCCGCGTGCTGCTGCTCGGCGCCGGAGAACTCGGCAAGGAGGTGATCATCGCCCTGCAGCGGCTCGGCGTCGAGGTGATCGCCGCCGACCGCTATCCGGACGCCCCCGGCCACCAGGTGGCGCACCGCGCGCACGTGCTGAACATGGCCGACCCGGCGGCGCTGCGCGCCCTTATCGAGCAGGAGCGCCCGCACCTGGTGGTGCCGGAGATCGAGGCGATCGCCACGGCGGCGCTGCTGCAGGTCGAGCGCGACGGGCTGGCTACGGTAATCCCCACCGCACGAGCGGCGCACCTGACGATGAACCGCGAGGGGATCCGCCGGCTGGCCGCCGAGGAACTCGGCCTGCCGACCTCGCCCTACCGCTTCGCCGACTCGCTGGCCGAGGTCGAGGCGGCGGCCGACGCGGTCGGCCTGCCGTGCCTTGTCAAGCCGGTGATGTCCTCCTCCGGCAAAGGCCAGAGCAAGGTCGACCGGCGCGACGACCTCGCCGCCGCCTGGGAGTACGCCAACGCCGGCGGCCGGGTCAGCCTCGGCCGCGTGATCGTCGAGGGTTTCGTCGACTTCGACTACGAGATCACCCAGCTGACGGTGCGCGCGCGCGGCGCCGACGGCACCATCGGCACTCACTTCTGCGCGCCGATCGGCCACCTGCAGGTACACGGCGACTACGTGGAGAGCTGGCAGCCGCAGCCGATGAGCGAGCAGGCAGCGGCAGCCGCCCGCGACTATGCCCGCCGGGTGACCGGCAACCTCGGCGGGCTGGGCGTCTTCGGCGTCGAGCTGTTCGTCAAGGGCGACCGCGTCTGGTTCTCCGAGGTCAGCCCGCGGCCGCACGACACCGGCCTGGTGACCCTGGCCACCCAGTGGCAGAGCGAGTTCGAGTTGCACGCCCGCGCCCTGCT